>CAZUVY010000090.1:3464-10279 GCA_964623905.1 uncultured Faecalimonas sp. | reverse complement strand
GAATTTTCTTAATTGATAATGTTATGAGACATTAAGTGTCCCATTAAATAAAATAGGGCATTGCTCGCTTTGTGTCCTGTACTTTTTAGTGGGTAGTAGATACGATGTTTTTCAAGGAGGTTAGAAATATGAATCATATAAAAATTGGAGAATTCTTGAGAGAACTTCGTAAAGAGAAAGGGCTTACGCAGGAACAACTTGCAGAACAGTTTAATGTATCTCGAAGGTCTGTATCAAGATGGGAAACAGGTAATAATATGCCTGATTTGAGCATGTTGATTACACTGGCGGAGTACTATGAGGTAGATGTTAAAGAAATTATTGAAGGGAAGAGGAAAAGCGAGAATATGAATGAAGAAATGAAAGACACATTAGAAAAAGTTGCAAGCTATAATGAAATGTTAAACTTAAAGTCTATGCGTAAAGGCATTATAACAATGTGCATAGTTTTTATTATATTGGTGATTATTTCTACATGGAAGGAACTTTCACCAGCTCCACTGCTTAGTATGATTTGTGCATACAATGGGGCTACTTTTATAACTAAAGCTAGAGAAGGCAAAGATAAATCAGATTTTGTTACAGGTATTATATTTTTTGCCGCAATGATGCTAAACACAATTGCTTTTATTTTAAAGTGACAAATAAATTGGTATAATAAAATTGTTTGTACAGATATATCGGAAAAATGAATTTTTGCATGAGCTTATAGGTGCAAAGACAGAGGATATTTTACATGATAAAGATGCCAATTCGTTGAACTAAAAGGATAGTAAACGATACGTAGAGTGCGTGAAATAACAAGTTTTTCGTAGGTAAACGATACGTCGGTTGATTTTGAGACTTGATACATATAGGATTGCAATTGGAGGTGATGAAAATGGATGCAAATAAATTTGGTTGCTTTGTAGCTGAAAGAAGAAAAGAATTAAAAATGACACAAAAAGATTTGGCTGCAAAAATTCAAGTAACTGACAAAGCTGTTAGTAAATGGGAAAGAGGTTTAGGATTTCCTGATATAAACACCATAGAATATTTGGCCGATGCTTTGGATGTATCCATAATAGAACTTATGAAATCAGAAAGAGAAAACGAAAATGTAGCAATCGATGAAGCTGTAGTTGTGAATGTTTTAGACATTGCAGAGAAGGATGTGCAAAAGAAACAGACCAGAATTCTAATAATTTTATTGGTAACTACATTCCTATGTGCACTTTTTGAAATGCTGCAAAGTATTGACTGGAATGCAAGGGAATTGACAATGTCATTGACAATACCTTATACGGCTATTATCCCTGGATTTGTGACAATTATAGTCTCTATAATTTACAAACTAAAGGGTGAGAAGACGGATAATTTTATTGCGGTAGGTATTTGTATGATGATAATTCCGTTTATTTTATCGATGGGAGTATTTCTTGTTTTAGGTTTACTTGCAGGATAGCAGGACATCATCAAATTTCAGGTTGTACATGAGCTACGAATTATAATTGAATAAATCTACATAGCCGAATGGTTCACTATTGATTTGAATCATTCGGCTTTTCTGCGTTTTACGAGTACATAGCCATTCTGGAATCGGAATGGCTATCATTACGCAGAAAGGAGAAGATGCAAATGGGAAAATGTAAAGTGATATCCATTGCAAACCAAAAAGGGAGGCACTGGTAAAACCACCACCACAGTAAACCTGGGCGTAGGGCTAGCCAATGCAGGAAAAAAGGTATTGCTTGTAGATGCGGATCCACAGGGAGATTTAACTACTTCATTAGGTTGGACAGAACCAGACAACTTATCTGTTTCTTTGGCAACTAAATTGGAGAGAATTATCCGTGATGGACCAGAAACAATCTATGATGGAATTCTTCATCATGAAGAGGGAGTAGATTTAATTCCAGCCAATATTGAATTGTCTGGAGTAGAAGTTTCTCTCGTAAATGCTATGAGCAGGGAGTTTACCCTTCGGACGTATCTAAATGAATTGAAGCATGAGTACGATTACATTTTAATCGATTGCATGCCAAGTTTAGGGATGCTGACAATCAATGCATTAGCGGCATCTGATAGTGTAATTATACCGGTTCAGGCACATTACTTGCCACTTAAAGGTATGACACAGTTAATCAAGACCATTGGGAAAGTTCAGAGACAAATCAATCCAAGGTTAAAGATTGGTGCATTGCTTACACTGGCAGATATGCGAACAAATCTTGCCCAGGCTACAGCAACCAGCCTAAAAGAAAACTACGGTAGAGTCATTAAGGTATATGACACAGTCATACCAAGTGCCATTAAAGCTGCAGAAACAAGTGCGTCTGGAAAAAGTATTTATAGCTATGATAAGTATAATTCGGCAGCAAAGGCTTATGAGAATTTCACGAGGGAGGTGTTGGCAGATGGCGAAAAGCAAAGAAATAAACATGAAGCTTCTCGTACTCGATGATCTGTTTTCTACCCAGGAGGAAAGAGATGAGGTAAGCCGTGAATCGGTAAGAAATATCCCTATAAGTGAAATTAATGATTTTCCGAATCATCCATTCAAGGTAAAAATGGATGAAAACATGTCAGATTTGGTGGATAGCATTAAAGAGCATGGAGTTCTAGTTCCGGCACTGGTAAGACCAAAAGAAGATGGAACTTATGAGATGGTTGCAGGACACCGAAGAAAATTTGCAAGTGAACTGGCTGACTTGGAAGAAATTCCTTGTATTATTCGAGATTTGACAGATGATGAAGCCACTCTGATCATGATTGATTCGAACCTCCAAAGAGAAAGAATCTTACCATCCGAAAAAGCATTCGCTTACAAGATGAAGCTAGAAGCAAAGAATCGACAAGCAGGCAGACCAACTAAAAATAATCTGACACCATTGGTGTCAAATAAAAAAGAACTTCGAACAAATGAAGTATTAGCAAAAGAAGTTGGAGAAAGTCGCGAAACAATCCGCCGTTACATCCGCCTCACCGAACTCATTCCAGCAATCCTAGATATGGTAGATGACAACAAAATCGCCATGCGTCCTGCAGTTGAGTTGTCCTACTTGTCTAAAACAGAGCAAGACATACTTCTTGACACCATGCAATTAGAAGACTGTACACCAAGCCATGCGCAGGCTATAAAGCTGCGTAAGTTTTCAGAGGAGGGAAGATTGAATGAAGATGTAATACTTTCCATTTTGTCAGAAGAGAAAGGAAATCAAAAGGAACAGTTCCGTATGCCAAAAGAACGTATCAGTAGATATTTTACCCCGGGAACATCTGCAAAACAGATGGAAGATACGATTATCAAGGCATTGGAACTATATCGAAAGCGAGAACGCAGTAAAGAAAGGTAAATGCTACACCTGGGGAGTAGTATCGCTATGTGGAAGTCAAGGAAATCAATGTTTTCCCCTTCCCACACCCTACCCCTTTCGTTTACCAGCAGATACCAGCTGAAATAATAAATATAGAATCTTGTGGCTATCCACATTTGGCTGGTAAGAACCATGTGAAACACCCTGTAGAACATACAGGGATTTTTTTTGCAAAAAAGGAGGAGAAGAGCAGTGAAAAAGAAAATGAAACAACTGTTTCAAAGGACTGTTGCAATGATAATGGCATTGTTAACAGCTATATCAATACTACCGACATCAACAGCAATGGCAGCAACTCAGAAAGCAACGATTACATTTGAGTATGCTTATGATAGCAAGGGGAATGCAATTCATTATCAAAAGACGGTAACTCATGATGGAATTACGTGTGGGCATGCAGGAGAAACACGTGTGAGAATCTACGCAGATGGAGATGATGCTTATTGTATTCAGCCAGGTATTTCACTTCATACCGGAGATAAGCTGGATAAAAATGCTTCCGAGACATGGAATGCATTAAGCAAAAAACAGAAGAAAGCTGTGAATCTGGCATTACTATATGGAGCACAGGGAAATCGAAAGAATTTATCCGGATGTACAGATGAAAAGGTGTTAGCAACGCAGTTAATTGTATGGGAAATCGTAACAGGTTGCAGAAATGCAACTTCACCATATAAGAGAACAAGTGCAAAATTCTATAACAGTCATTGTGCAGATGGAGCAAATAGTGGAGTATCAAAAGCATATAAGGAAATCGTAGAATTTATGCAGAATCATAATAAAATTCCAAGCTTTGCATCTACTAAGAAAGACAGCACAGCGAAAGAAATGAAATGGGATGGCGAGCAGTATGTATTAAAAATCAAAGATGAAAATGGTATTTTATCTAAATTTGATTTCACATCATCTAACAGCAATGTAAAAGTTAGCAGATCTGGAAATACTCTAACGATTACATCAGATAAGGCGATTACAGAGGAAGTCCTTCTTACAGCAACAAAGAAGATTCCAACAGTAAGCAGCAGTGCGAAACTGATTGCTTATGGAGATCCTTCTTTACAGGATGTTGTTACTGGTGTAGAAAACACAGCGGCAGTAAAAGCATACCTGAATGTGAAAATTCCATATGGTCATGTGGAAATTAAAAAGACTTCCGAAGATGGAGTTGTTAGTGGTATTAAGTTCCAAATCACAGGGGAAGGAATCGATAAAACAGTTACAACTGAAAAAGAAGGAACGATTAAAATCGAGAACTTAAATCCAGGAACTTATACGGTAACAGAGATGACAGAAGAACGTTATGAAGACCAGAAATCTCAGAAAGTAGAAGTAACTGGTGGAAAAACCACAACAGTAAACTTTGAAAACGTTTTAAAACGTGGAGATTTGAAAGTAATAAAGACATCAGAGGATGGACTTGTAGAAGGAATGAAATTCCATTTATTTGGAACTTCATTATCCGGTGCAAAAGTAGATGAATATGCGACAACAGATAAAAATGGTGTAGCCACATTTAAGGATGTTCTCATTTCAGGGAGAGAGCCTTATACACTGGAAGAAGTGGAAACTGCAGTATGTTATGTGGTTCCAGAAAAGCAGGATGTAGCTATCAACTGGAATGAAGTGACAAAGGCGACCGTAACAAACACATTAAAGAAATTCCGTGTAGAAGCAGTGAAAACGGATGCGGAAAAAGGAACCGCACAGGGAGATGGAACATTAGCCGGTGCTGTGTATGGAATTTATGACGGAGAAACTCTTGTGGATACCTATACAACAGACGCAGATGGAAAGTTCACAACAACGTATTATGTATGTGGCAATGACTGGTCCATTCGAGAAATCACACCATCAGAAGGGTATCTGTTAGATGGAAGCGTGCATCATGTGGGTGCTGAACCAAAGAACTACAAAGTGGAATACAACACAATTTCTAACGATGTGACAGAGCAGGTTGTAAAAGGAAAAATTTCTATCATCAAACATTCTGATGATGGCAGCACACAGATTGAAACTCCAGAAGAAGGAGCCGAATTTGTAGTATATCTCAAATCAGCAGGAAGCTATGATAATGCAAAATCCAGTGAAAAAGATCATTTAGTATGTGATGAAAATGGATATGCAGAAACAAAAGATCTTCCATACGGAACTTATACCGTACACCAGACAAAAGGTTGGGAAGGCAGAAAAATGATTCCTGATTTTGATGTTTTCATTAGTAAGAATGATGAAGTTTACAGATACCTTATCAATAACAGTCTGTTCGAGTCCTATATCAAGGTTGTAAAGAAAGATGCCGAAACTGGAAAAGTGATTCCACTAGAAGGAGCAGGATTCCAGATTTATGATGAGTCAGGAAATCTCGTGACAATGAAGTACACTTATCCGGAAGTAACGGTACTTGATACATTCTATACAGGAGCAGATGGTTATCTGATTACACCGGAAGTATTGCCATATGGAAATTATACTTTAGTAGAAGTGCAGGCACCACATGGGTATGTATTAGACAGTACACCAATTTCATTTAATGTGACAGGTGGCAATTCTGCAGAAGAAAATGGTGTGACGGTTGTGACTGTAGAAAAAAGTGATATGGCACAGAAAGGAAAAATTCACATTGCTAAAACAGGGGAAGTATTTGCAACAGTTACAGTTTCAGGAGAAGGTGTAGCTGATAAAGATGGAAATCTAGCAGAAGGAAAAGATATGTACACTCCTGTTTATGAAGTAAAAGGCCGTGCAGGTGCAGTATATAACGTGATTGCTGCAGAAAATATTGTAACAGGAGATGGAACTGTTCGAGCTGAAAAAGGAGAAGTGGTCGATACAATAACAACGTATGAAGATGGAAACGCTGTTACAAAAGAATTATATTTAGGTAAATATAAAGTAGTTGAAAAGACAGCTCCAGAAGGATTTGCTTTAAATGCAGAAGAACACGAAGTAGAACTTGTGTATGCAGGGCAGGAAATAAGCGTAACAGAGGTAAACACATCATTTTACAATGAACGTCAGAAAGTCATGATTGATCTGAAAAAGATGATGGAAGTAAATGAAGTGTTTGGCAACGGAACAAGAGGCGAAGTTCATAGTGTTGCATTTGGACTTTTCGCAGATGAAGATATCAAAGCAGCTGATGGAACTATGATTCCAAAAGACGGTCTGATTGAAATTTTATTCTGTGATACAGACGGAATGCTTACATTTACAACGGACGTTCCATTCGGAAAATACTATGTGCAGGAAGTAAAAACAGACCAGCATTATGTGATTTCCGAAGAAAAATATCCAGCAGCATTCGAATATCAGGGACAGGATGCAGCATTAGTCAATGTTCATGTGAATGAGGGAAATGCTATCGAAAATGAATTGATTCTTGGAAAGATTACCGGATTAAAAATGGATACAGATGGTAACGCATTGGCAAATGCAAAGATTGGACTGTTCTATGTGGAT
>CAZUVY010000090.1:0-3364 GCA_964623905.1 uncultured Faecalimonas sp. | reverse complement strand
GATGAAGCAGGGAATATCGTGGCAACAGGTGTAACAGACGAAAATGGTATTGCAACATTTACACTTCGAGTTAGCAAATACACTTATCAGGAATACGATGCACCGGAAGGATATTTAATCGATGAAGGTGAATATCCATTTGAAATTAAGGAAGATGGAGAAATCGTGAAAGCTACAATGATAAATGAAAAAGAACCAGTTGAGATTATCACAACACCAAAGACTGGAGATGACAGTAATGTTGGTATGTGGATGGGCTTGGCAGGAGTAGCTGCTGCTGGTCTTGGAATCTTTGGTTATTTATTAAAGCGTAAAAAGAAATAGTAAAAATGATTGGATGGGGTAACTTTGGTTGCCCCATTTTGCATGAAGAATCGAGGTGGTGTTCATGGCGAAAATCAATAATAAAGCAGTAAAAACAATTGCAAAACTTATGGAAGAAGGATATGCAACAGAAAAGGAGATTCTGGCAATGGGAATTGATGAAATGCTGTTGCTTCCTGGAATTTCCGTCGCAGAGATTGGAATGATTAACGAACTGCAGAAAGCGATCAAGGCAAACAAAATCATATCTTATTTGGGAGGCGAAGAAAAGAATGGATAAAGACAATGTAATCGAAATGAATTCGTGGGATGAATTACTGGATTTTCTGAAAAGTATTCAGGAAGATGTTGTAATTGAAGTGACTATCGGGGAGGAGGGAAACAACGGATAATGAGTTATGAATTAGATGTAGTCAGAATCCGCCTAGTAAAAGAACCATCCTGGTTCAGTGAAGAGCCGGTTCATGACTGTATGGATGTTGCAAGATTAATGAATGAAAAACTTGCTGACTGTGACCGTGAAATCTTCTGTATTTTGAATTTAACAACGGATGGAAAAGTAATTAATATGAATGTGGTAAGCATGGGAACCTTAAATGCTGCGATTATAAGTCCCAGAGAAGTATTTAAGAGCAGTATTCTTTCAAATGCAGCATCTATTATAGCGGTCCATAATCATCCAAGTGGTAATATATTTCCATCCAAGCATGATAAATATACAACACAGAGACTGCGAGAAGCAGGAGAATTGCTGGATATTGAACTGATAGATCATATCATTGTTGGTGGGAAAGGTGGAGAGTTTTTTAGCTTTCGGGAAGAAAATATGTTGCATAATGATTATCGAAAAGAATATTCCGTGAACAGGTCTGACTATGAAATACGATGAAGTTATTATAATGGCACCAACAAAAAGGTGCCATTTACATATGTGAAAGACGTTAGAATCGTACATTGGAAGCAATGAAGAAATTCTGCTATCCTTTGTGAAAAAGGAGGAGGAAACAGCAAATGAAAGTAGGAATATCATTTGAATTGCCGGAATGGCTGCAGTGCTTGTTGGGAGATGTTGATACCAGTATAGTGGTTGCTCTTCGAAAAGAAGATGAACAGTATGTTTCCCTGAAAAAGGAATTGAGGAAGTTGTTAGATAAGCATACATCTGTTGCAGAATTATTAAACGGACAAAAAGGTGTAAATCTAACGGCAGAAGAACAAGAAGCATTCCATGAGTATATGGTGATTCGAGCGGAGATTGAGCACAGAGAAAGAGAATTATTCTATTACTATGGCCATAAGCATTGTTATGAATATATGAGAAGAATTGGGGCGGTGCAGTAAAATGTTTAAAGACTTAAATACATATGATCTTCCAATGTGGGCACAAAGATATTGGGAAAAGATACAAAACGAATGTTTCTTTTCTCTTCGGGAGGAATGTGAACAATACATAGATTTGCATGCACAGTATAAAAGAATGCAGGATGAGCATGATTTTTTATCAAAGATAATAGACCGGGATGCCATAACAGAGCCATTTGCATTAGCGGAAAAAGAGGTAAAACTATTAGCAGAATTTCTGGCAATCATATCTGATAAAAGAGAAATTGAAGAAATGAAAATGTATGTGATGGGATGCAGAGATGCATATCGATTGCTGCGTGGAATGAACATAATAGAATAGGTACATAGCTGGTTGTTGAAAGATGACCAGCTATTTTTCTCCCAAAATGATTGAAATTCTCCCAAATGGATATTATAATTGGGAGAAACAAGACGTGTTGGGAGAAAGATTATGAAAAATTTTGATTACTCAAAACTGATCGATAGAACATGGGATAACGAGATTGTATCTTATGTTGCACAGATACATGAATACAAAGGGAGACAAGAGCTGTATATTCGTCAAAAACCAGTTGAACTTAAACGATTAATTGAAATAGCGAGAATACAAAGTACAGAAGCATCTAATCGAATTGAAGGTATTGTAACTACAAATGCACGTTTGAAACAATTAATAGAAAATAAAACAGCACCTAGAAATCGAGATGAAAAAGAAATTCTGGGTTACAGAAACGCTTTGAATATTGTACATGAAAATTATCAGTATATTTCTATTACGCCAAATTATATTTTGCAGCTTCATGGGGAACTTTTGAAACATACAGCATTTTCGTATGGAGGAAAATTTAAAACCGCTGCAAATGAAATTGCAAAAACGTTACCTGACGGAACAAGAGAAGTTATATTTTCACCTTTAGAACCTTACGAAACCCCGGATGCAATTGCTTCTCTTTGTGAAGAATATCAAAAAGCAATTGATGCAGGAATTATAGATCCTCTTATTCTTATTCCATGTTTTGTCCTGGATTTTCTTTGTATACATCCTTTTAATGATGGTAATGGAAGAATGAGCCGATTACTAACTTTACTCTTATTGTATAAAGCAGGATATGTTGTTGGTCAGTTTATCAGTATAGAAAAAGCAATTGCTGACACAAAGGAAAGTTACTACGATACACTTGCGTTATCGGATTTCGGTTGGCATGAAAATAAAAATGACCCTAAGGAATTCATAAAATATATGCTTGGAGTTATCTTATCCTGTTACCGTGAGTTTGAAGACAGAGTTGGATTTGCTTGGAAATCTGGAGCAAAAAGTACTTCTTACGATATCGTAAAACAATTTGCTTTGACAAAAATTGGTACATTTACGAAGCAAGAAGCTTTAAGTGCCTGTCCTACACTTGGAAGTTCTTCTGTCGAGGCGGCTCTGAAGAAACTTGTAAGTGAAGGAACGATAGAAAGATTAGGTTCTGGACGAAAAACACATTATGTAAGAAAAGACTGATAAAGATGAAAAGTATATTTTATTTAAATGAGTCAGATGAAACTTTGAATTCTCACTTGAGGTATTTTTAGGGAATTAATAACTGTTATATCTTGTTATAGAAATCTCGGCAAACCCTTGAAAACACTAAAGTTTTCGTGGGTGTCCTCTCCGTCACATCTTGTATCGTGTTATATCGTTCTACCCTTG
>CAZUVY010000089.1:0-10404 GCA_964623905.1 uncultured Faecalimonas sp. | reverse complement strand
GACGTATTATTCTGTACTATTTATACAAAAATTGTTGCACTTTTGTTGCAGTACGCACAATGATTGGAGCCAAAAACCCTTGATTTTCCGCGGTTCTTACTTATCCAGTGACTTCATCGTCGGGAATAATAACACATCTCTGATAGCTGCGCTGTCTGTTAATAACATACACATTCTATCGATACCAAATCCGATACCACCTGTTGGTGCCATACCGATTTCAAGTGCGTTCATGAAGTCTTCATCTGTTGTGTTAGCTTCTTCATTTCCCTGTGAAAGTTGTTCTTCTTGATCTTTGAATCTTTCTCTCTGATCGATTGGGTCATTTAATTCTGAGTAAGCATTTGCCATTTCCCATCCGTTCATGAAGAATTCGAAACGTTCTACATATTCTGGATTTTCTGGTTTTTTCTTTGTCAATGGAGAAATTTCAATTGGATGATCCATTACAAATGTAGGCTGAATCAAATGTTCTTCTACGAATTCTTCGAAGAATAAGTTAAGAATATCACCTTTTTTGTGACGTTCTTCGTATTCTACGTGATGTTCTTTTGCAACTGCTCTTGCTTCTTCTAATGTACGGATTTCATTCCAATCTACACCAGAGTATTTTTTAACTGCATCTACCATAGTGATTCTTTCAAATGGTTTTCCAAGATCCATTTCGATGCCGTTGTATACGATTGTTGTTGTTCCAAGTACTTCCTGTGCTACATGACGGTAAAGATTTTCTGTTAAGTCCATCATTCCGTTGTAATCTGTGTAAGCCTGATATAATTCCATCAATGTAAATTCTGGATTGTGTCTTGTATCTACACCTTCGTTACGGAATACACGTCCGATTTCATAAACGCGTTCCATACCACCTACGATCAATCTCTTTAAGTATAATTCAAGAGAGATACGAAGTTTGAAATCTTCTCCCAATGCATTTGAATGTGTGATAAATGGTCTTGCTGCAGCACCACCTGCATTTGCAACAAGCATTGGTGTTTCTACTTCTAAGAAACCTTGTCCATCCAAATATCTTCTGATTGAGCTGATGATTTTTGAACGTTTGATGAATGTGTCTTTTACTTCTGGATTCATGATAAGGTCTACGTATCTTTGACGGTAGCGTAAGTCTGTGTTTGTTAATCCATGGTATTTTTCTGGTAAGATCTGAAGGCTCTTTGATAATAAAGTAACTTCTTCTGCATGGATTGAGATTTCACCCATTTTTGTGCGGAATACTTCACCTTTGATACCTACAATATCACCAATGTCCATTTTCTTAAATTCTTTATATGCTTCTTCACCAACGCAGTCTCTTGCAACGTATGATTGGATTGTTCCTTCGAGGTCCTGAATGTGACAGAAAGAAGCTTTTCCCATAACACGTTTTGACATAATACGTCCTGCGATTGATACTTTTTTGCCTTCGAGTTCCTCAAAGTTATCTTTGATTGATTGGCTGTGTGCGTCTTGATCGTATTTTGTGATTTGGAATGGATCTTTTCCATTTGTCTGCAAATCAGCAAGTTTTTCACGGCGTACTTTTCTTAATTGGTTAATGTCTTGTTCTTGTACATTTTTTTGTTCTGCCACGGTTCTTCTCTCCTTCTTAATATAGTAATTTTACTGCTTAAAATTAAGCGTTTCTTTCAATCTTTAATACTTTGAATTCAATGATTCCAGCCTGAGCTTCTACTAAAACATCATCTCCAACGCATTTTCCAAGTAATGCTTTTCCGAGTGGAGATTCGTTTGAGATCTTGCCTGCTAAGCTGTTTGCTTCTGTAGAACCAACGATTTTGTATTCTACTTCTTCTTCAAATTCTACATCATATAATGTAACTGTACATCCAATGTTGATTTTGTCTAAGTCTACTTCATCTTCATCTACAACTTCAACATTTTTCAAAATCTTTTCGATTTCTTCGATACGAGTTTCGATATCTCTTTGTTCATCTTTCGCTGCATCATATTCAGCATTTTCTGATAAGTCACCTTGTTCTCTTGCTTCTCTGATCTTAACTGCAACTTCTTTACGTCTTACCACTTTTAAGTTTTCAAGTTCTTCTTCCAACGCTCTTAAACCTGTATAAGTAAGAATTTTCTTCTTTTCTGCCATGTTATCATTTCCTTTCTTTGTGTTTTCACGGTGTTATATATTGTATAATTCTGACTGAATATTCTAGATAAACAATTCTATTCTCACAATTTCAACATTATACATGAATGTCAATCCATTGTCAAGAATTCGTATTTTTTCTTTCCAAATCCCAATCAGATTAGATGCTATTCAAAAGCTCCTCCAACTCTTGAAATGACTCTACGGCATTGATCTTTACTCTGAGCTTTGCCGAATTTGGAAGACCTGTTGTATACCAGGAAACATGCTTTCGCATCTCTCGGATTCCAAGGTACTCTCCTTTGTATTGCAGCTGAAGTCTTGCATGCTTCAATATCATCTGGTTCATCTCTTCTTTTGTTGGTCTTGGCGGTATCATACCTGTCTTCTCATATTCTAAAAGTTCTGAAAAAATCCATGGATTTCCCTGTGCGCCTCTTCCGATCATGACGCCGTCACATCCAGTCTGCTGCATCATTGCAATAGCACTTTCACCAGAAACCACATCGCCATTTCCAATTACTGGGATTGAAACTGCTTCTTTGACCTGACGGATAATATCCCAATCAGCCTTTCCAGAATAATACTGTTCTCTTGTTCTTCCATGAACTGCAACAGCACTTGCTCCTGCTTCCTCTATAATCTTTGCAATTTCCACCGCATTGATACAAGTATCGTCAAATCCTTTTCGAATTTTAACTGTAACTGGCTTTTGAATCGCTTTTGCTGTTTTACTTACAATCTCATGAACCATCTTTGGATTTTTCATAAGCGCAGAACCTTCGCCATTTCTTACGATTTTTGGCACCGGACATCCCATGTTCAGATCCAGAATCGCAAATGGCAGTTCTTCGATCCTTTTTGCGATCTCACTGATCGTATCTGGTTCGGAACCAAAAAGCTGCAGTGAAACCGGCAGTTCTTCCGGGTGAATTTCCAATAATGCTTTTGTATTCTTATTATTATACTGAATCGCCTTTGCGCTTACCATCTCCATACATAACAGCCCTGCGCCTTGTTCTTTGCATAACAAGCGAAAAGGCAGGTCTGTTACTCCTGCCATCGGTGCTAAAATATACGGATTGTCAAGTTCTACCTTTCCGATTTTTAACTTCTTCATATTTCTATTCGCTTTCTACTCCGCTTTCTTATTCTTTTCGTAAATCATCCTCAAACCGTCCAGTGTCAGATTTGGATCGTAAATATCAATCACATCTGTCTCTGGTACGATAATATTTCCAAGACCACCTGTTGCAACTACTCTTGCATCTGCATATCCTGCTGCTTTGATTTTGTTAACTATATATTCTGTCTGTCCAATATAGCCATACACAAGGCCACCCTGCATACTTGATACTGTCTCTTTCGCAATAATCGATTCTGGCTTCTTGATCTCGATTTCAGGCAGCATCGCAGCACCGCCCCAGAGTGCTCTCGCAGAAGTACGAATACCAGGTGAGATCACACCGCCTTCGAATACACCCTCCGCTGACACAATATCGTATGTGGTTGCTGTCCCAAAATCAACTACGATCACAGGTCCGCCATATTTTTCGTAAGCAGCAACTGCATCTACGATTCGGTCCGGTCCGATATCTTTTGGATACATTGTATTGATCTTAAGTCCCATGTCGTAATTCGTCGGAACCATTGGTTTGATTCCAAAATATTTGATAATGGCACTTCCAAGGGAATGCATGATATCCGGCACTACCGATGCCACAATGACATCATCGATATCTTTTACGTTGAAATTTCTGTGAACCAACAAATCACAGAGTTGAATTCCATATTCGTCTGAAGTTCTTGGCTGCTTTGCTGTCATACGGAATGTTGCTTTTAATTCTTTTCCATCAAATACACCTAATGTAATATGTGTATTTCCAACATCAACTACCAATAACATCTACAAATCCTCCCCTAAAAAGAACACACGATAATACAACTGCAGCGATTCTAACAGTTCCGCCTTTGTCTTTTGAAGTTCCTTAATTTTCAAACGACTTCCGATCTCATCAAAGAAAAAGTCATTCTCCTCATTTGTGACTTCAAAACACAACTCTCCATTTTCTTCGAAAACCAGTGTAAGAATACCGCCTACATCTTCTGTATACAATACACACATGATTTTCAGTTCATCTTTTATATTTTCTGGCAACGCTTCAAAGTCAGGATTCAGATAAAATCTCTGTTCATATGAATTTGCCCCACAAAGTACAATTTTTTCTTCGTACATATACCCTCCTGTTATCTAAACGTATCCGTAAATTCCACGCACGGATACTTCTCCCGCAAAGACAGCTTCTATAGTGCCATCTTCTCTTTCTACCAGCAGTTCTCCACTCTGATTGATTCCAAGCGCGGTCCCCTGATATTCATGTCCCGGTTCTAACACCCGCACTTCTTTTCCCTGGTTTACCAATATCTGATTATATTCATTCTGTAAGAACTCCAGATTTTGTTTTTCAAGAAACAGACCATATTGCTTCTCAAACTCTTTTAAAATCTGATGTAACAAGGCCTCCCGATCCACAGTCTTTTTGCATTTCAGATAAAGTGAAGTTGCCTTCTCTTTCAATTCTTCTGGAAACTCCGTAATATTCACGTTGATTCCAACCCCGATGACCACATGAGAAATATTCATCCCTGTCAGATGCATCTCTGTCAGAATTCCGCAGATCTTCTCCCGATCCAGAATCAAGTCATTTGGCCACTTAATCTTAGGCTCTGTCCCAAGCATCGTCCGAATTGCCTTTGCCACACTGTACGCCATCACAAGTGTAAGCATCGGAGCCTTTTCCGGCGAAATCTGCGGTCTTAATAAAATAGAAAAATAAAGGTTGCTGCCTGCCGGAGATTCCCAGCTTCGTCCTCTTCTTCCTTTTCCTGCGGTCTGATAATCCGCCCATGCCACAGTTCCTTCCGCTGCACCTTCTCTCGCCAGTTGGTGGATCCTGATATTGGTCGAATCTGTCTCCTGATAAAAAACAATCTTATTCTCCAAGTGTAGCCACCATTACCGCTTTAATTGTGTGAAGACGGTTTTCTGCTTCGTCAAATACTACATCTGCATATTTTTCAAATAAGTCCTCTGTCACTTCATTGCCTTTTACTGCTGGGAGACAGTGCATAAAGATCGAGCTGTCTTTTCCTGTCTTATCCATAAGTTCTTGATTGATCTGATATGGCTGTAACACTGCAAGACGTTCTGCTGCCTTGTGTTCTTCTCCCATAGAGCACCAAACATCTGTATACAATACATCTGCTCCGATTACTGCATCTGTTGAATCTGTAATTGTAACAGTTGCTCCTGATTCTGCTGCATATCCTTTGCAAAGCTCTACCAACTCTTCTGCTGGCCATAAAGACTTAGGTGCAACGATCGCACAGTTTACACCGACTTTTGCACATCCGATCATAAGGCTGTTTGCCATATTGTTTCTTCCATCTCCGAGATATACAAAATTCAAACCTTTGATGTATCCAAAATGTTCTTTCATTGTAAGAAGATCAGCAAGAATCTGTGTTGGATGATAATCGTCTGTAAGACCATTCCATACAGGTACACCACTATATTCTGCCAATTGTTCTACATGTTCATGCTTGAATCCACGGAATTCAATACCGTCAAACATACGTCCAAGCACTCTTGCAGTATCTTTTACACTTTCTTTGTGTCCCAATTGGATATCATGTTGTGAAAGATATGTTGGGATTCCACCTTCATCCTGCGCACCTACTGTAAATGCACAACGTGTTCTTGTAGAAGGTTTTTCAAAAATAAGCGCGATATTTTTGCCTTTTAAGGAATTGCCTGTGATTCCTTTTTTCTTCTTTTCTTTTAAATCCGCTGCTAAATCAATCAAATACAAAATTTCTTCTGGTGTGAAGTCTTTTAATGTTAAGAAATTACGTCCTTTTAAATTCATCTTGTGATCCTTTCCGATGTCCATAAGCGTATGAACAAATCTTGGTAAATTTATTTTGTCGTTAAGTTTGTCGTATTTTTCGCAGACTGCCATTTCTAATTCCTGTACCGAATAAATCTGATATTTCGGTACACGTAGCATTTTTGCACTCGCTTCCAACATTGCAAGATATAATTCCGAATCTTTATAGCCTCTTGAAAGCTTTAATACAAATGCGATCTCTGCTTTTTCTATTTCACTCAAACTCTTTAATATCTTTTCATAATACCACTCTTCGCGCGTTTGTTCAATATAATAAATTCGTCCGACCAGCCCATAAATCATTCTCATCGCATCATAGTACCCCAGCTTTATGTTTTGTCTGCTCCGTTTACTTTCAAATTCAATGATACTTCCCAGTTTTACATTAGGTGCAATTTCATAAAGCATTGTTTCTTCCGTAAGTCTCACTTTGGGCTTTCTTCCCGGACCATAGATCCGAATCTGAATCAGGTCATTATAACCTCTTTGGATCAGAGAATTGGTGGGCATATTATTTATCAGCCCTCCATCAATATACGTATGTCCATGTAATTTTTCATTTTTAAACCCAACCAAATAGGCACTCGCCAGAAGAAAATCGGCCAGCATCCCTTCCGGGATATCGTGAATGCTAAGATCAATTTCTTTCCTCTGTGTAACAGAAAATGTAAGCAGACAAAATTCAATACCAGACCCGCGGATCTTCTTCTCATCTATGTTTTCTTGAATCAATTCACGAAGTGGCGTAATATCTACTCCTCCATCCCGCAAACGATGCAATATTTCTGAAACCAACTGACGCAACGACATTTCTTTTCCAATCAGATCGGCCATCCAGTTATCATCTACGTCCATGACTCTGGAATACGTGATCTCATTCCAGATTTTCTCTGCCTTTTCTACATCTCCCATACAGATCAGCGCTCCATTCAGTGCACCTACCGATGTTCCTGCAACTGCATTTAATTTTATTCCCGATTCAGCAAGTGCTTTCCATGCACCAATCTGGTAAGCGCCACGCGCTCCGCCGCCTTCCAGAACCAGTCCGTATTCTTTTGTCAGATCAAGAACTGCCTCCATAAGATCATCACCTCATTCTCCATAAACTCACAATAAAACAGGAGCATGCTCTCGCACACTCCTGCTCATCTTTTGTATATTATTTATTCATCTTTTGCAACTTCTACAACAGATTTTGCTAAACCTGCCATTGCCTGAAGTTCTGATGGAATGATAATCTTTGTTGCTTTTCCATCTGCTGCTTTTTCAAATGCTTCCAGACTCTTCATTCTGAGAACTGCTTCGTCTGCTCCTGCTTCTCTCAGGAATTTGATACCGTCTGCTTTCGCTTGCTGTACTTTGAGGATCGCTTCTGCTTCCCCTTCTGCTTCACGGATACGTCTTTCTTTTTCAGCTTCTGCACGAAGGATTGCTGATTGTTTTTCAGCTTCCGCTTCCAGAATTACTGATTGTTTGTTACCTTCTGCAACGAGGATTGTAGATTTCTTTTCCCCTTCTGCTTTTAAGATTGCTTCACGGCGTTCACGTTCTGCTTTCATTTGTTTTTCCATCGCATCCTGAATTGCTGCTGGTGGAATGATGTTCTTTAATTCTACACGATTTACTTTGATTCCCCATGGGTCTGTTGCAACATCAAGAGAAGCTCTCATCTTTGTATTGATTGTTTCTCTGGAAGTTAATGTCTGGTCAAGTTCCAGATCCCCGATGATGTTACGAAGTGTTGTTGCTGTAAGGTTCTCAATCGCCATAATTGGATTTGCAACTCCGTAGCAGAATAACTTAGGATCTGTGATCTGATAGAACACAACAGTGTCAATACGCATTGTTACGTTATCTTTTGTGATAACTGGTTGTGGTGCAAAATCAACAACCTGTTCTTTCAAATCTACCCTTCTTGCTACTCTTTCAATGATTGGGATTTTAAAATGAAGTCCAACACCCCATGTTGCCTGATATGCACCAAGTCTTTCTACAACGAGTGCCTGCGCCTGTTGTACCACTTTTACACAAGACATCAGGATCCCAACTATAAGAACTACAAATAAGACTCCTAATACTGTACCGATAATCTCCATACTATACCTCCTCTTTTTCCACGATCAATTTCACGCCCTGAATTCCTTTTATCAAGACTACTGCACCAGCTTCGATGTCTTCGGATTCGTCTGTCTTCGCTGACCATTCCATTCCATTGACCTCAACTATGCCAACGCCCTGCAATGTTTGGATTGCTTCTTTCACAACCGCTTTTTGTCCGATTAAGCTTTCCGCATTGGTACGTTCTCTTTCCTGATTAAAAAACTTTACCGCTATCGGACGAGTCAGTATAAACAGTATCACTGAAACTACAAGAAAAACAATTACTTGTACTACTGTTCCAAATCCAATATAAGCTGCGAGAAAAGCTGCAATCGCACCCAACGCAAACCAGATTGTTGTCAATCCAAGTGTAATAATCTCGATCACCAAGAGAATTGCAAATATGATCAACCATAACATTGTCTGCATATTATCGCCTCTTTTCTTATTATTGTTATTCTCTTTGTTTTTTCATTCTACTATACTTTTCTTCAGATTACAACTCACTGACCGATAAACAAACCTTACATTATTGTTACAAAAAAAGCAAAGAGCCCATTTTGAACTCTTTGCTTTATATTATTTCCCTAATTCTGCTCTGACTTTTGAAATACGATCTGGATAATTTCCGATCACCGCATCTACACCTCTGTTGATCATCAGTGCAATGTCTTCTTCTTCATTTACAGTCCATGTATTGATCTCTACATTTTGTGCTTTGATCTCAGCTACCGTTTCTTCATTTAGGCTGCGATAAATTGGATGGAAACATTCCACATCTGCAGCTTTCAAATAATTTCCAACATCGAGAAGCCATGATTCTGTCAGAAGACCACATTTGATATCTGGACAAATTGCTTTCATTCTTTTTACACTGAAATGATTGAAGGAAGAAATGATAACCTTATCTTTCATATCATATTCCTGAATAATATCCCACACTTTTTGTTCAATACCAGGATATTCGAAAATACTTGTTTTTAATTCGATATTTGTGATGATGTCATAATTCTTTACTAATTCAAAATATTCTCTTAGTGTTGGAATATGTTGTGGTTCGCATTGTCCTGCATAAATATATGAAACATCAAATTTCTTTAACTCTTCATATGTATAATCTTTTACAAAACCTGTTCCGTTCACACAAGTACGATCGATTCTTTCGTCGTGAATCACTACAACTTCACCGTCTTTTGTTAAATGAACATCATTTTCAATTCCTTCACATCCTGGAGTCTCACATGCCATCTTGAAAGCAAGTAATGTATTTTCAGGATATTTCCCACTAAATCCTCTGTGTGCAAAATTCTTTGACATTTTTATCCCCTCACTTTGAATCTTTTTTAAATGAAAATCTTCTCAACTGTCTCTCGGACAGTTGAGAAGATCTTAAACCTAACCTTTATCTGCTCCACCTAACGCAAAGCCCTTAGACATATATTTCTGTGCGAATGCATATAAAACTACACATGGAATCATGTAAATAACTGAATATGCTGCCAGATTTCCGTATTCGATAAATCCAGAGTTCTGGAAATATTGATAGATTCGAACTGAAGCTGGGAATTTGTCTCTGCTCTGTAACAAGATAAATGGTACAAAGAAGTTACCCCATACACCAGTGAATACGTAAATTAATACGGTGAAGATACCTGGTTTCATCAGCGGAAGAATGATCTTCCATAAAGCTGTTAAAACGCCTGCACCGTCTACTTTTGCAGCTTCTTCTAATGAAACTGGTACAGAGTCCATAAAGTTCTTTGTCATCCAGATTGCATATGGAAGGTTTGTAGCTGCCATAAATAAAATAATAGAGAAAATACTATCTTGAATACCGAAGTTTACGAAAAGTTTAAACACTGGAACCAAAATCGCATTGATTGGTAACGATGTCATAAACAGGATAACATACATAAACTGGCTCTTTCCTCTTAATTTGTAACGTGATAATGGATATGAAGCTAACAGTGCACTGGCAACTGTAATAAGCGAAGTTCCTATTGAAATCACGAAACTGTTCCAGAAACCAAGTAAGTTTTCAGGGTCAGTAAGTACATTTACATAGTTTGCAATTGTAGGTTCTTCCGGAAACTTAATCATAGGTCCTGCATTTAAATCTAATGATGCCTGGAGCAGCCATAATAAAGGAACCGCAAACAGCACAGCAATCAAAATCAACACTGTATACTGTATAATAAGAACTTTTTTCTTTCTTTTCATTCCTTTCATGATTCTACTCCT
>CAZUVY010000088.1:0-10589 GCA_964623905.1 uncultured Faecalimonas sp. | reverse complement strand
CAGAGTAAAGGACAGTGTTGTTGTTTCGATTGATACAAGCGGAACAGTAAAAGATGAGATTGCGTTTGATGGAAGCGTCGATTGTTTTGATGTGTGCGACGATGTGTTTTATTATATTGCCATGAAAGATGGCGCACTTCAAGAAGTGTATCAAAAGAAAGTGCAGGCAGACTTTGATGACAAGCTGACAGATTTAAACGGTTCTCTACTTGCAGGAAAGTATGTGGCATCTTATGAAGAAGTCCAGTTTGAAAATGACGGAATTGATTTTAATGGATGGGTACTCTTGCCAAAGGACTACGATCCGGCTCAAAAATATCCTGCTATTCTGGATATTCACGGAGGTCCAAAGACGGTATATGGAAAGGTGTTTTATCACGAAATGCAGGTATGGGCAAATATGGGATATTTTGTATTCTTTACGAATCCACGTGGAAGCGATGGCAGAGGCAATGATTTTATGGATATCTTTGGGAAATATGGCACGATTGACTATGATGATCTGATGAAATTTACAGATGTTGTTTTGGAAAAATATCCGGCGATCGACCAGTCAAAAGTTGGTGTGACAGGTGGAAGTTACGGCGGCTTTATGACAAACTGGATCATTGGACATACCAATCGATTTGCTTGTGCTGCCACACAGCGTTCTATCAGCAACTGGATTTCTTTCTATGGAACAAGTGATATCGGGATGTTCTTTACCGAAGATCAGATTCATGGAAATATTTTTGATAATCCAGAAAAATTGTGGGAACACTCGCCATTAAAATATGCAAAAAATATCCAGACTCCAACACTTTTTATTCATTCGGATGAAGACTACAGATGCCCTCTGGAACAAGGTTTGCAGTTATATACTGCAATCGTAGATCGAGGCGTGGATGCAAGATTTGTATTGTTCCATGGAGAAAATCACGAACTAAGCCGCGCCGGTAAACCGAAACACCGCGTAAGAAGATTAGAAGAAATTACTGATTGGATGGAAAAATATTTGAAGTAAATTTGGATTTGTTTGATGCCAAATGTGAAGTTCCAGCAAGCCATTATGATATGACTTGCTGGAACTTTTTAGGATGTCGGTTTCATCCTATTTTGCATACAATTTTACAATTTCAAGTATCATATTTGTGGCAGCATCCATTCCTTCGGCTGTGATGTGTTCGTATGGGCCGTGGAATGCGTATCCGCCTGTGCCAAGGTTTGGACAAGGAAGTCCATGGAAGCTTAAGTAAGCGCCGTCAGTACCGCCGCGGATCGGCATCACTTCTGGTGTGAGTCCTACGTTTTTAGCAGCCTGCTTGGCATTTTCAATCAAATGCATACATCCGCTGATTACTTCTGCCATGTTTGTGTATTGATCTTTGATAGTAAGTTTGACAGTACCTTCGCCCCATTTTTCATTCATGATCTTTTCGATATGACGAAGAGTATTCTTGCGGGCTTCAAATAAAGATGCATTGTGGTCGCGGACAATATAATTCAAAACAGCATGTGTCACATCACCAGACATATCCGTCAAATGATAGAAGCCTTCATAGCCTTCGGTGTCACGAGGTGTATCTGCACCTGGAAGAAGACTGTTGATCTCCATAGCAACCAGAGAAGCATTGATCATAGTATCTTTAGAAGAACCTGGATGTACACTGAATCCTTCGATTTCAAATTTTGCAGCGCATGCATTAAAGTTTTCATATTCAATTTCCCCTTCTGCACCGCCATCCACTGTGTAAGCAAATTCTGCATCAAAATCAGGCACATTAAAACTGTGAGAGCCTGTACCGATTTCTTCATCTGGCGTAAAAGCAACACGGATTGGACCGTGAGGAATATTTTCATTCATCAACATTTCAACAACTGTCATGATGTCAGCAATACCGGCTTTGTCATCTGCGCCAAGAACAGTTGTACCATCAGTTGTGATAAGAGTGCGTCCCTTTAAAGATGGTAGATGAGGAAAGTTTTTTACTGATAAAACACGACCGCTTGTACCAAGTACATAATCTTCTCCATCATAATTTTCAGTAACAACTGGTACAATATCGTGATCACAATAATCAGAAACCGTATCCATATGTGCGATAAAACCAATTTTTGTACAATTCTCATATCCTTCTGTAGCAGGAATCTTTCCGTAAACAAAAGATTTGTCATCCATGTAAGAATCTGTCACGCCCAATTCTTTTAATTCTTCCAACAGAATCTTTGCGAGATCGAACTGACACTTAGAAGATGGAACAGTCTGGCTGTTCTCATCACTTGGAGTGCGTACGACCACGTATTTTAATAGTCTTTCATAAGCTTTCATAATTTGTAATCTCCTTTAAAACGAACATTCTTATTGTTATTATAAAGCGGTTTTTTCATACTTACAATCTTTTATGTATGCAAAAAGAAGGTTCCTATAGTACAATAGAGTGGAACTAGAGTCGGAAGAAAGGAGCATTTCCATGGATGACAGAGAAAGAGAAGAATTAGAATTGGAAGAAAGGCGAAGAAGACAAAGAAGGAAGCGTTTAAAGCAAAAACGTCTAAGACAAAGAAGGATCCGTATGATGATGCTTGGCGGGATTGTTTTATTGCTTATGGTGATTGGAATATGTTTTGCCTGCTCAAAAAATAAAGAAGAGGAAACCAATACTGAAAATGTAACACAGAATGATTCTGAAACGGAAAAGGAACAGGAAGAGGTTTATGTCGAGCCAGAGATAGACATTGTGATGGTCGGAGATATCCTTCTGCATGAAAATGTGCAGGAAAGCGGAAAATTGGAAGATGGCAGCTACAACTATGATCATCTGTTTGCAAATGTGACGGAAGAGATCCAGGCGGCAGATCTGGCGATCGCAAACCAGGAGGTAATTCTGGGCGGTACAGAAATCGGACTTTATGGATATCCGAATTTCAACGGTCCATATGAAGTTGGAGATGCACTTGCAAAAGCAGGATTCAATGTGATTTTGCATGCCACAAATCATACACTGGATCGAGGCAAGACTGCGCTTGTGAATTGTATGAATTTCTGGAAAACAAATCATAGTGAAATCGCGGTGCTGGGAATCTTTGAATCTCAGGAAGCCTATGACAATGATATTTATGTATATGAGCAGGATGGTGTCCGCATTGCGATTTTAAACTATACATATGGGACAAACGGAATGCCGATGCCAGATGATATGCCGTTTGCAGTTGCCTTATTGGAAAAGGAAAAAGTATTGGCTGATCTGGAAAAGGCAAATGAGATGGCAGATTTTGTAGTAGTGTGCCCACACTGGGGAACAGAGTATCAGCATACACAGTCAGAAGAACAGGAATACTGGGCACAGTTATTTTTAGAAAATGGTGTGGACTTAGTGATCGGAACGCATCCACATTATATTCAGCCGGTAGAGATGCTTCAGGATGAAGAAGGAAATCAGATGCTCGTTTACTATTCGCTTGGTAATTTCATCAATTCTACAGGTGAGAGTGGGAGAGGAACTGCAGATCGTATGATCGGCGCTATGGCGCAGATTACAATTGCCAAAAAAGAAAGTGGAGAAGTCTATATCAAAGATTACGGTGTGGAGCCACTTGTAACGCAGCTTTTATATGGCACACAGGAGATTACCACATACAAATTGTCAGAGTACACAGAGGAGCTTGCTTCGCAGAATCAGATTTTGGAAAAAGACAGTGTATTTAGTCTGGAATTTTGTCAGGAACTTTGCGAGGAAGTATTTGGTGAATTGTACTAAATCGAAATTTATGATAATATAGAAAAATGCAATTTGAGCGGAGGTTGGGTTATGTATTACAAACAATATGGAAATACTGATATGAAGGTTTCGGCAATTGGGCTTGGAACTATGAGATATGATGAGGAAGACATTAAGGCAGGCAGACTGGAAAAATGTGCGGAGATTCCGTTGTATGCCTTGGAAAAGGGAATCAATTATTGGGATACAGCGCCATTTTACTGTAATGATAAAAGCGAGATCGTAACAGGGATTGCGTTGTCTCAGGTAAAACGAAGTGATGTTTATGTGACATCAAAGACCAATTTCAGTACATTAAATCATGATCTGAGCAGAGATTCTTTTCGAAGAAGACTGGAAACCTCTCTGGATCGTTTAAGAACAGATTATATTGATTTTTATCACATGTGGTGCATGATGAGCCTGGATTCCTGCGAACGACACATTGATGCATTGTATCGCTTTTTCGAAGAAGCAAAGTCAGAAGGATTGATCCGTAACATCGTATTTTCTTCTCATATGCAGGGCAATGAGATTGAATCTGTTGTTGCGATGAATAAATTTAAAGGCATGTTGATCGGATACAATGCTTTGAACTATCGATTCAGACAGAGTGGAATTGAAGCAGCTCATAAAAATGGTATGGGTGTCGTAGTTATGAATCCGCTCGGAGGCGGTATGATTCCACAGCATCCAGAAAGTTTTCAATATTTAACAGAAGGAACAGACCTTACGGTTCCACAGGCGGCACTTCGTTTTGTGGCATCTCATAAGGAGATTACCGTGACATTGGCGGGATGCACGACAAAAGAACACATTGATGATGCAGTAAAAGCCGTGGAAAATCTGGAAGAAAAGCCAGCAAGAGAACTCGTAAAAGAATATGAAAACAAGGGTGTTTCTTTAAATAACTTATGTACAGGCTGTGCATATTGTAAAGGATGTCCAAAGGGCATTCAGATTCCGAAATTTATGGATGCTTATAATCAATACATTTTCACAGGAGACAAAGGACGTATCATGGAGCGTCTGGATGGACACTGGGATATTGAAAGAAATCCGGCACTTGAGATGGCAAAAACTTGTATTGCATGTGGAAAATGTGAAGCGGCATGTACACAGCATCTGCCAATCATTGAAAGATTAAGCGAGATTTCAGCATTATAAAATGAGACAAAGGGAGAATATCATGAACAACAAAATTGTTTTGATTGATGGGCATAGTATTTTAAACAGAGCATTTTATGGAGTGCCGGATCTGACAAATTCAGAAGGGCTTCATACCAATGCGATTTATGGATTCTTAAATATTATGTTCAAAATATTAGAAGAAGAAAAACCAGAATATCTGACGGTTGCGTTTGACGTACATGCGCCAACATTTCGTCATGAGATGTATGCGGATTACAAGGGAACGCGTAAACCGATGATGGAAGAACTTCGCCAGCAGGTGCCTGTGATGAAAGAAGTGTTGCAGGCGATGGGAGTTAAGATCATCGAGCAGGCAGGACTTGAGGCAGACGATCTTTTGGGTACGATTTCAAAACGCTGTGAAAAAGAAGGCATGGAAGTAGTTATCATTTCAGGAGATAGAGATTTACTTCAGCTTGCAACAGAACATGTAGAGATTCGAATTCCAAAGACAAAGCAGGGCAAGACCGAGATTGAAGACTATTATGCGGCAGATGTAAAAGCACGCTATGATGTAACTCCAAAGGAATTTATTGATCTGAAAGCACTTATGGGCGATACGTCAGATAATATTCCGGGGGTTCCAAGTATTGGAGAGAAGACTGCGACTAAGATTATCGTAGAGTATGGTTCCATCGAAAATGCATATGCACATGCAGATGAATTGAAGCCACCTCGTGCAAGCAAGGCATTGAAGGAGCATTATGATCTTGCGCAGCTTAGTAAAGTGCTGGCAACGATCAACGTGGATGCAGAGTTTGCATATGCATTGGACGAAGCGAAAATCGGCAAGTTATATACGGAAGAAGCATATGTAATGTTCCAGAGACTGCAATTTAAGAACCTGTTATCACGTTTTGAGATTACAGGACCTGCAAACAAACTGGAAGATTCTTTTAAGAAAGTGACAAAGCAGGCAGAAGCCGAGCAGATTTTTGAAAAAGCAAGAGCACAAAAGGTGGTTGGAATTGCATTTTACAAGGATACGAAAAATGTATTGCCATTGTTTGTAAATGAAGCTGGCCTTACAGGAATCGGTATTTCTTTCGGAAAATCTGATATTTATGTGATAACGACAGAAGAAGGCATCCGCATTGATTGGCTTCTTAGCCAAATCGAGATGCTTTCAAAAGAAATAGAAGTATTATCTGTTTTTGGAGTGAAAGATGCGCTGCAGCATATACCAAACGTAGAGCATTCCGCTTGTTTTGATGCAATTGTAGCTGCCTATCTTTTGAATCCATTGAAAAATGATTATGATTTTATGGATGTAGCAAGAGAACAGCTCGATATTCTGGTGGATGTCAAGGCTGAGGAATTGCAGAAATGTTTCTATGAAGCATACGCAGCAAATGTTTCTTATGAAAAGCTGATGACAAAGCTGGAAGAGACAAAGATGAAACAGCTTTTTATGGACATTGAGATGCCGCTGGTATTTACTTTGTACGACATGGAACAAAATGGGGTAAAAGTAGAAGCAGATGCATTAAAGATTTATGGGCAGCAGCTTGGCGAAAAAATCATCGAAGTAGAAAAAAGAATCTATGAAGCAACGGGAGAATCATTTAACATCAATTCACCAAAACAACTGGGCGTGATTTTGTTTGAAAAAATGGGACTTCCACATGGTAAGAAGACAAAGACAGGATACTCTACTTCAGCAGATATTTTGGAAAAACTTGCACCAGATTATCCGGTGGTATCCGATATTTTAGAATATCGTCAGCTTACGAAGTTAAAGTCTACTTATGCAGATGGACTTGCAAACTTCATCCAGGAAGATGGCCGTATTCATGGAAAATTCAATCAGACGATCACAGCAACGGGACGTATCAGCAGTACCGAACCAAATCTGCAAAATATTCCAGTCCGTATGGAACTTGGACGTCTGATCCGAAAGGTATTTATCCCAGAAGAAGGATATGTGTTTGTGGATGCCGATTATTCACAGATTGAGCTGCGTATCCTCGCACATTGTTCGGGAGATGAACAACTGATCAATGCTTACAAAGAAGCGCGCGATATTCATAGAATGACGGCTTCTCAGGTATTTCACATTCCATTTGACGAAGTGACTGATTTACAGCGCCGTAATGCAAAAGCGGTCAACTTTGGTATTGTGTATGGGATCAGTTCTTTTGGTCTGAGTGAAGACTTAAGTATTACAAAGAAAGAGGCCGCGCAGTATATTGAAAATTATTTCAATACGTATCCGGGAATCAAGAAGTTTTTGGACGATGCAGTTGCCCATGCAAAAGAAGAAGGATATGTGACTACACTTTTTGGCAGAAGAAGACCGGTTCCAGAACTGGCATCCAGCAATTTTATGCAGAGATCTTTTGGAGAACGTGTTGCAATGAATGCACCGATTCAGGGAACAGCAGCAGATATTATGAAAATAGCAATGAATGGTGTAAATCAAAAGTTAAAAGAAAAGCAAATGAAATCCAGACTGGTACTGCAAGTGCACGATGAACTTTTGATCGAGGCACATTGTGAGGAAGTAGATCAGGTACAAGAGATCTTAGCATACGAAATGGAACATGCAGCATCGCTTTTGGTTCCGCTTGATGTAGATATGCATGTCGGAAATAACTGGTACGAGGCAAAATAATGAAGATCATAGGAATTACAGGAGGAGTTGGCTCTGGAAAGAGCCGGGTTCTCTCTTATATAGAAGAAACATTTCCAGCCATGATCTGTCAGGCAGATCACGTGGCATGGGAGATACAGATGCCAGGACAGCAATGTTATCAGGAAATCGTGGAGCATTTTGGAAATGGGATTTTAAATGAAAATCTTACGATCAATCGAAAGGCGCTTGGGCAGATTGTATTTCATAATGAGAAGGAATTGCTTGCGTTAAACGCAATTACACACCCGGCAGTAAAAAAAGAGATCAAAGAGCGAATAGAACGCGAAAAAGAAGCCGGAACAGAGCTTTTTGTGCTGGAAGCAGCATTATTAATCGAAGAACATTATGATGAAATTTGCGATGAGTTGTGGTATATTTATACGGATGAAGCGATTCGGCGTCAGCGTCTGAAAGAATCCAGACAATACACGGATGAAAAGATTGACGCGATCATGGCATCACAATTATCAGAAGAAGTATTTCGCAAGAACTGCGATCGAGTGATTTTAAACAGCGGTGATTTCACTGTGACAAAAGAGCAGATCATGACAGCAATGGATGAAATACGAAAATAAACAGGAGAGATTTGAAGATGAGATTATGCAGTATAGCAAGCGGATGAAAAGATTGACGCGATCATGGCATCACAATTATCAGAAGAAGTATTTCGCAAGAACTGCGATCGAGTGATTTTAAACAGCGGTGATTTCACTGTGACAAAAGAGCAGATCATGACAGCAATGGATGAAATACGAAAATAAACAGGAGAGATTTGAAGATGAGATTATGCAGTATAGCAAGCGGCAGCAGTGGAAATTGTATCTACGTAGGCAGCGAGCAGACCCATCTTTTAGTAGACACAGGAATCAGCAAGAAGAAAATTGACGAAGGTTTGGCAGAACTTGGTGTGAAGGGTGAAGAATTAAATGGAATTTTGATTACGCATGAGCATTCAGATCACATTCAGGGACTTGGTGTATTCAGCAGAAAATATGGAGTGCCCATTTATGCGACAAAGGGGACTTTGAAAGGGATTCAGGAATACAAATGCCTTGGGAAAATGCCGGAAGGGCTGTACCATGAGATTTGCGTAGACAAGCCTTTTGTGCTGGGAGATCTGGAAGTAAAACCATTTGCGATTTCTCATGATGCAAACGAGCCGTCAGGATACCGTATTGAGACCTTGTCAGAAGGAGAACATGGCGCAAATGATAAGAAATCAGTTGCGATTGCTACCGATTTGGGGGTATATGATGATTATATTATCCAAAATCTGACAAATTTGGATGCGATATTATTGGAAGCTAATCATGATGTACATATGTTAGAGGTTGGACCATATCCTTATCCGCTCAAGAGACGAGTACTGGGAGATCGTGGACATTTATCAAATGAGTTGACAGGAAGATTACTTTGTAATATTCTACATGATAACTTGAAGTATATTATGCTCGGTCATCTCAGCAAGGAAAACAACTATGAAGAGTTGGCCCGAGAGACGGTTAAACTGGAAGTTACGATGGGGGATACTCCATATAAGGGAGAAGACCTTCCTTTATTTGTTGCACGCAGGGATGCGATGTCAAACATTCTTATTATTTAGTTTATCTAGGAGGAAAAAACATGAAGAAATGTATTATCACAGTTGTAGGAAAAGACACAGTAGGGATTATTGCAAAAGTCTGCACATATCTTGCTGAAAATCACATCAATATTTTAGATATCTCACAGACAATCGTACAGGGATACTTTAATATGATGATGATCACAGATATGGAAAAATCTGAAAAAGAACTTGGAGTAGTATTCAAGGAATTAGAAGCAGTTGGTGAAGAAATCGGTGTAACAATCCGTTGCCAGAGAGCAGAAATCTTTGAAAAAATGCACAGACTCTAATTTCGGAAGTAAGGAGAGACAAGATGATTAATATTTATGAAGTAAATGAAACAAATCAGATGATCGAACAAGAAAATCTGGATGTGCGTACAATTACTTTAGGTATCAGCCTTTTAGATTGTATTGATTCTGATTTAGACAAACTGAATGAAAAGATTTATACAAAAATTACAACATTTGCGAAAGACCTTGTTGCAACAGGAGAGGCAATTGAATTAGAATATGGGATTCCAATTGTAAATAAACGTATCTCGATCACTCCAATTTCTCTGATCGGTGGTTCTGCATGTAAGACTCCGGAAGATTTTGTAACAATCGCAAAGACACTGGATGCAGCAGCAAAACAGGTAGGAGTAAACTTTATCGGTGGATATTCTGCACTTGTTTCTAAGGGAATGACTCCTGCAGAGGAGAATCTGATCCGTTCTATTCCACAGGCACTTGCTGTGACAGACAGAGTTTGCAGTTCTGTAAATGTTGGTTCTACAAAGACTGGTATCAACATGGATGCTGTAAAACTTTGCGGTGAAATCGTAAAGGCAACAGCAGAAGCTACAAGTGACAGAGACTCACTTGGATGTGCAAAACTCGTTATTTTCTGTAATGCACCAGATGACAACCCATTTATGGCAGGGGCATTCTTAGGAGTGACAGAAGCAGATGCGATCATTAACGTTGGTGTAAGTGGTCCTGGTGTAGTAAAACATGCGATCGAACAGGTTAGAGGTCAGGGATTTGAAGAACTTTGTGAGACAATCAAGAAGACAGCATTCAAGATCACACGTGTAGGCCAGCTTGTTGCAGGAGAAGCTTCTAAACGTCTTGGAATTCCATTTGGTATTATCGATTTATCTTTGGCTCCAACACCAGCAGTTGGTGACAGTATTGCCGAGATTTTGGAAGAAATCGGTTTAGAACGAGTAGGGGCTCCAGGTACAACAGCAGCACTTGCGATGCTCAATGACCAGGTGAAAAAAGGCGGTGTTATGGCATCTTCTTATGTTGGAGGATTGAGTGGTGCATTTATTCCTGTCAGCGAAGATCAGGGTATGATCGATGCAGTAAATGCAGGCTCATTGACATTGGAAAAATTGGAAGCAATGACATGTGTCTGCTCAGTAGGTCTTGAT
>CAZUVY010000087.1:0-10958 GCA_964623905.1 uncultured Faecalimonas sp. | reverse complement strand
ACCGAGCGCAATGCGCTCGGTGGCTAACTCTTTAAGGGCGTTTTTTTACAGCCCCTTATTTTTTATGATTCTTATTTTTATGATCTTGGATTTCCACATTCACTGCAGAATTTGCCTTTGTTCTTTGCGCCGCAGCTGCAAGTCCATTCATCAGAAACAGGCTTTGGTGAGCCGCATTCGCTGCAGAATTTGCCTTTGTTCTTGGTACCGCAGCTGCAAGTCCATTCATCAGAAACAGGCTTTGGTGAGCCACAGTTCATACAGAACTTGCCTGTGTTTTCCTGTCCACATTTGCATGTCCAGCTATTTGCAGGTGCTGCAGGCTGTGCTTGTGGTGTTTGTTGGAACTGCTGTGGCTGAGAAGGTGCAGATTGTGCAGTCATATTTCCAAGCCCCGTGTTTCCGACCATATTCATGCCCATGCCTAATCCGAAGAGATTTCCAGCGCCGCCGTGTTGTCCGGCTGCTTCGACACCGCGTGCCATTGTTTTTTGAATATCATAGTTGGCTGCGTTCATATTTGCGCCCATTGTAAATGTCTTTTGCATTTCCTGGATGGCATCTTTATCTTCCTCTGTAGGAATAAATGCACCGTTGATCGAGAAAGATGCGATTTCAAAGCCACGTTCGCCAGCCCATTCAGCGCTGAGCAGTTCATTCATATATTTTGTGATCAGAGCTGATTTTGAGCGGATCGCTGTGTAAGGTGTTGGTTCATTGTATCCAAGAGTAGAAATTGCTTCTGCAACTTTGTCAATGATACCAGATTTTAAGTTTGAATAAATTCCAGGGTCAGTAACGCGTACGATTGAGTCTGAATCAGCACCAGCAACCTGTGCACCGATCATAGTATAGAATTTTACAGGATCGCTGATTTTGATTGTCACTTCACCATTTCCCTTTAATGTGATGTCAAGTTCGATCGGTGGTGCACCATTCAGCATCTGTGTTGTATGGTGGAAAGCGATGTCACCGCAGCCCCATTTGATCGGAGTTGCAATCAGTTCTCCCATATTAATATAGTAGACTCTTTGAGTAGAGAATCTCTGTCCGCCGGCTGACCATTGATTTAAGATCTCTTTTCCTAAGGCTTTGAGGCCTTTGTTTTCGCCGCTGTATAAAGAAGGAGCAGTAGAAGCATCATATGTAAATCTGCCTGGTTCTGCGCAGAATTCTACGATTTTACCATTTTCTACGATGAACATACATTGTCCTTCCTGAACATCGATACCAGAACCGCTTGAAATCAGGTTATCGTCTTTCTTTGTGTTTTTTCCGGTAGATGTAAGGATTTTTTCACCACGTTTCATGAGAATGCCGTTTGACATATCTCCACTTTCAAAATATTCTTTCCAAACTGATGATTGTACAGAGCCTTTTACTGCATTCAGGCCTCCGCCAAGCACGTCTCCTACAAAACTAATAAGTCCCATAATCGTGTCTCCTTTTTATTTTTCTTTGATTGAAGTTACATCCCAACTGAGAATCGTATCTCGGATGATTTTGATATCACAGTAAGGACATTGTAAAATATCGGTATGCTGCAAAGCTGCGCCGCAATTTGGACATTTCATGACAGCAGATGCGCTTCCGTTATCTTTGATTTTTAAAGTATAATCCAGAATATAACGCGTTTCGTAGCGATTGCCTTCTGGTCGGTTAAATCCAGTAGAACATTGATATTGAATGGTGGCATAGGTATCATATTTTCGGTATCCAGAAATGGAAATGCGATTGATACGGATATTTGTGCCTCCCTGTTTTGCTGCATATTGTTCTATATATTGTGAGATCTCATTTTCTGCTTCACTGGGACAGAAATCTGGGAAATCACGAGAAATTTGTTTCAAATAGAGTTCCGTTGCACCACTAACTGATTTTGGCGTTGGTTCGTTTTCCGCCTCTTCCAGAAAACTTTGAAGCTGAGTAGCAGAGATTCCAATGGTACGTACCGTCATTTCATTTATTTTTCGTCTGATAAAACGTTTTAACCACATTAGAATTTACGTCCTCCGCCGCCATGGCTTACACCGCCGGATGATCTGTGTACAGAACCGCCAGTATGATGACCGCCGCCATTGCCGCCTCCCTGATTGGATGGGGCATAGTAATCAGGAATTACTTCTTTCCTACAGCCCATGTAGACTACATTGCGGTTTTTTACCTCAAAAGCAGAACCAATATAGTGACTTGCAGAAATCGTTTTGTTCGCGCGCTGATGTTTTGAAACCAGAGTTGCAACGATGATGATAGTCACAGTTGCCATAATGAACAAAGTCACCAACGAAAATCGGAAAGCACCTAATAGTGGGTTGTAGTGATTTTCAAGTTCTGTGCAGATAGATTTCCCCATTCTGCTGAGACAAAGTGCATATTCGCCGTTGGATGCATGTACATAGCAGGCATCTAATACATTGTAGATACGCTCATTCGAAATAAGACGAATACATTCTCCAACCGTGTTGATGTAGATTTCGCGGTTGTCCATGTCGATCATGAACAGGACGCCATCTGGACGGAAATTGTTGTTGTCATAGAAATCATCGGAATAAGCAGTGGATGATTTGCCTTCCGCATCATCTGTGGTTAAATAGATAACCGATATATTGTATTTTTCAAATTTCTCAGCATGTTTTCGCAAGGCAGCTTCTTCGCTGGCGGTAAGCAGATCTGCATAGTCAAACACCGTTTCTTCATTATAAGTATTTGCCTCCGCTGTAAGTGGAATACATATTGTAAGTGCAAGTATAAAAATGCAAAGGATTGATTTTAATTTATTTCTCATAGAACACCTCCTAAAATCATAAGCAGTCTCAGAAGTGTGACTATAAGGTAGCTTCCTGCAAGAGAACCAGCAATTGTTCCCCATAATTTTTTCTTACATATCGGAAGTTTTCCGGCGATCTTTCCGGTCTCTCCATTGATCGCGTATAAATAATCTTTTCCCTGATATTCTACGTTCAAAAGCCAGACTGGAAGCATTGCATATTTGGAAATCGTATTGGAATAGATCTCACTGGAATTGTGGATCGTCTTGACTCCATATGCGCCGGCGGCCTCTCGTGTCTGGGACAGCATAGTATCTCTCGCACGGCTTTTTGCGCGTTCCAGAGTGGTCTGATCGTCTTCGTTGTATTCTTCAGCATAGAAACCTGCCATGTAGGCTGGGTTGAATTCGTTCAGCTTGTTATAGTCAAAAGGCTCAATCGCATCCATGAGCGCATTGTCCAGATTTTTGAGTGCATCTGTTGGAATATCCGTAAAAATACCTTCTGTATCCATGGTCACATGATACATATGATGTTCGATGATCTTATCGTGACCGCGCCTTTTGGATACAACGTTCTCACAATGAAGGAGTGCGTTCGTATTATTCTGGAAGGAATGAAGCCAGAATGGAACGTAGATTCCTTTCATTTTCTTTAAGGTACTCTCTGTACCAAATGTTTTGGGTGTCAGGAATGTACTGTGAATGTATTTCTGATAGATCTCTTTGGCTTTGACTTCATCTATCAAAAATGGGATAACCGCGTCTGGTTTAAAGTCGTCAACCAGTTTTCCTGTCATGCTGATCGCTCTGCCACAATAAGCACATGTAGTTGCTATGGTACTTTTGGCAGTTACGATCTCGGCACCACAATGACTGCATTTGTACACGACCAGCTCCTGTGAATCGGAGTCATCGGTTGCAGTTGCAAATTGGTCAGCGGTTTCCGGAGCAGCATCGTTGGTAGAAGTATTCTTCGTGTCTTCCGAAGTTGGTGATTCAAAATCAGATACCTGATATTCAAACTCACAATACTCACACTTCAGGCAGTTGGCATTACTGTCCCAATAAAGCTCGGCACCGCAGTTTTTACAGTTGTACTTCTGCATAGTTTCACCTGCATTTCTTTCGTATTTTAGTATTATGTTTATTATACTAAAAAAGAGTCCGCTTGCGAACTCTTTTTTGTATGATTTCCATATTTCATTATAGTGTCAATTTATTAAATGTTACCCAATTGTTTTACTGCATCGGCTGAGACAATCACTTCGCAGTGTTCTTCCAGAAAGGCGAGGATTGCAGCATTGGCTTTTTCCGTAGAACCATATTCTGACATCATGTTACAGATCTTATTGAACTCTGCAGGTGTATGATCAGATTGTGTCATTGCAAGGATATAAATGCCGTTTGGTGTGTCTTTGTACAGTGTATTAGAGCCATGGTATAATGATTTCAGTATACGGCAGGCATGGATCACACTGTCGAGTGTGGCAAAAGAGAATAAACGGATCTTGGATTGTTCCGGTGTATCTTTTTGCGATTCCTCTGTTTGCAGTTCATCTTTTTGAGCAAGTTGATTTCCAGGGGCGGAAACCGCTTTTTTAACTTTATGAATCAGATCCAGAATGTCTTCTGCACCTTCTAATTTATCAAGCATACTGCGTCTTTTGTTTTCAAGATCATGCAGTGAAGTACCAAATTTTGAAAATTTAGACTCCAGTTCTTCAGGATCATCTACTTTAGTGACAATAAGAACGATAGAATCTGAAGAAGCTGGAACAGCTTCGATCATAAGAGGCATATCTTCTGCTTCAAAACCAAATTCAGCAGCAGCCTGTTTCATCATATCCTGGAAAAGTGACTTTGCTTTTTCGGAGCCGCAGATCAATTCGCTCAGTTTTAGTTCGCGAGAAGCTAAATCAGCGCGGGTAAGCGTACAACGAATCTGATTGTCATTAATTTTTTCAATCTTCATATCATCACTTCCTATTCTAAATATATTTATTATTTGTATTAGTATAAACAAAATAAAAAAATATGTAAAGAAAATTTCTCTAAACTTTATTTGTGGATAAGTTGGCGAGTTATACACATCTAATATGTGGAAAATGTGGATAACCTTGTGGATAACTATATAAATGCAGGGGATAACCATGTGGAAAACTTTTTTAGCCTATATATATCAAGGTGGAAAATGTGGATTGTTTTATGAACAAAATATAGCTTGAAAATATTAAAAATCAATGTTTATAATCTAGGTACAGGAAGATAGTATGTCAGGTAACTATGTGAATTATTACATGTTAGGAGGTACGTATTATCAAAATTTAATTTTATTATAAACAAGACATTTTTATTTTATTTCTGAAAATATAATTTCTAAAAAATTCTGTTTTCTAAAATCTCATATCAAGCAGATTTATTCAAATCAATTATCCACAAAGAAAAAATAAGTCTATCTTCTTGTTATTTGGAAATAATTCAATAATATATCACAGCACCATGGGAATAGGAATTATTTCTATCATAGTTACCATATCACAAAGGAGGAATAGTGATCCTATGGAAGAAAAGCGGTATAAAAATCTATATTTAGAATTAGCGATGTACGAACAATCGGGTGTCTGTATGAAATTGGGCGATGATCCTGCGAGTCCGATGCAGATTGTTACGGCGCATATGGTAAAAGAAGATAAGACCTATATGAGAGATTATGTATGGGATGAGAAAGGTCATGTAAAGGAATTGACATTTCACAACATAAACGGTAGTTAATAATTATAATTTTGACAAAGATCCCCCTCTGACTTAGATGAACAAATGTTTCTGTTTGTGAAAAATTGTCGAAATAGTTAATGACGAGTACAAAAAATGTTGATATAATAGGTTCGAGTAGGAGGTGTGACATGGAGGATAGAACTAGATCAAGACAAGCGAATCGAAATCGTAATCAAAAAAGAGCTCAGATGAAACGCCGCAGAAAGAGAAATCTGGCACTGAAAGTGGTTTTATTTTTTGTGATAATAGTAGGTGTGATAGGAGGAACATTTTTAATTAAGCGTTATGGTCCTTCCAAGGAACTGGCAGATTTGTATGAATATTATGGGTTAGAAAAAGATGGAACAAGTACAAAAGACCAGCTTGCTGTTATTATCGATAATGAAATCATCAGTTCAGACAGTGATACAGATGATATGCATGCTATCATGATTGAAGGAACTGCATATTTAGAGTATGCAACGGTGCGTGATTATCTGAATGAACGATTTTATTTAGATTTTAATGAGAACATTTTATTGTACACTTTACCAGACGGAACAATATCTGTAAATGTAGGAAGTAAGGAATATACACTTCAAAAGCAGGAATACACAGAAGATTATGTGATTCTGAAGATGGAAGGTAAAAAAGCTTATATTGCTTTAGATTTCATACAAAAATATACAAACATTGAGTTTCGAGTATATGAAGAACCGGTTAAGCGAGTTGTAATTGACAGCGACTGGGGAGAGACTACAGTTGCCACGATCAAAAAAAATACACAGGTGAGATACCGTGGTGGTGTAAAGAGTCCGATTTTGACAAATGTGTCAAAGAAGGATGTTGTTACAGTAATCGATGACGTTGATGGCTGGAAGAAAGTACGTACCGAAGATGGATTTATCGGGTATGTAAAGAGCAGCTGCCTCAAGAATGAGAAGGTAGAGAATATTACGAGAGACTTTGAAGAACAGGTTTATCAGAATATTTCAAAAGACTACACGATCAATATGGCATGGCATGTGGTGACAAACAGTACGGCAAACAGTTATGTTTTAGAGACAATCGCTAATACAAAAGGATTGACTACAATTTCTCCTACCTGGTTTACCATAGCAGATACAGAAGGGAATATTAATTCTCTTGCAAGTGCACAGTATGTGAATTATGCTCACCAGGCAAATCTTGAAGTTTGGGCATTGGTAAGAGATTTTGATGGAGGAATCGACTCTTACGAAGAGACTTATGAACTTTTAAGCAGAACTTCTCAACGTGAAAATCTGATCAATCAATTGATGGCAGAAGTATTAAGGACGAACGTTGATGGTATTAATGTAGATTTCGAAAAGGTCTCAGCAGAATGTGGAGAACATTATATTCAGTTCATTCGTGAATTGGCACTGAGATGCAGACAGAATGGAATTATTTTATCAGTAGACAACTATGTTCCAAAGGGATACAATGCACATTATCATTTGGAAGAACAGGGAAAAGTTGCTGATTACGTAATCATCATGGGATATGATGAACATTACAGTGGTTCTTATGAAAGCGGATCGGTTGCATCCCTTGATTTTGTAAGAACGGGAATCGAAGAGACATTAAAAGTTGTACCAAAAGAAAAGGTAATCAATGCAGTACCATTCTTTACAAGATTGTGGAAGGAAGTTCCTAAGACGGAAGCAGAGCTTGCAGCACAGGAAGGTACAGAAGAAGCAGAATACCTAACGAAAGTTACAAGTGTTGCATATGGCATGGATTCAGCAGAGCAGGCGATTGCCAACGCTGGAGCTGAGATTGTTGTAGATGAAGCAACCGGACAGAATTACGCAGAATGGGAAGCGGATGGCGCTACCTATAAGATTTGGCTGGAAGATGAGACTGCACTGGAATCGAAGTTGAAACTTATGAAAGAGTATGATCTTGCAGGAACGTGTGCATGGCGACTAGGATTTGAAAAATCAGGTATTTGGGATTTGATTTTGAGATATGTAAATTAAACGATAGAAAATAGGTTTGATGTGGATGCATTGAGCCTATTTTTTATTTGATAGGAATAGAATCTTGTGAGTCTATTTCTGTAAAACATGGTATAAAACGGATTCTTTCTATATATAATGTATAAAAAGTCTAAATGGAGGAATCATGTTTCAAGGGAGATGGAAATGGTGTGTGGTACTGGCAGTATTGCTGGTCTTTATTTTTCTAAATAGAAAACTGAGTCAGAGTGTGACGAGTGAGGATATAAATGAAACAGAGATTGTTGTAATTGATGCGGGGCATGGAGGGGGAGATCCTGGGAAGATTGGCATAAATAATGCTTTGGAAAAAGATATCAACCTGCAGATTGCTAAGAAAGTGAAGGAAAATCTGGAAAAGCAGAATGTGACTGTGATCATGACCAGAGAAGATGATACGGCAGAAGATAACAAGACGGCTGATCTGAAAAAGAGGGTTTCTTTAATTAATAAAGAAAAACCGGCAATCGCTGTCAGTATCCATCAGAATAGTTATTCGCAGGAAGCAATCAAGGGTGCTCAGGTGTTTTATTATGAACAATCGGAAAAAGGCAAAGAAGCAGCACTGTTGATGCAGGAGGAGTTGAAGCAGATTGACAGTGAGAATACGAGAGAAGCAAAAGGGAATGATACATATTATCTATTGAAAAAGACGGAAGTACCTACTATTATTGTAGAATGTGGATTTCTAAGTAATACGCAGGAAGCGGATAAATTAATCGATGAAACTTATCAGAAGGAACTTGCCAATGCGATTTGTGATGGCATTATCAAATGGCTAAAGCAGAGGCGTTCTTGAATAATAAAAGGAATGATGTTATAATACAACGTATGAAAACGATAATAGAAAAAATTGACAAAAATAAGATTGATCAACAAATTATTGAAAAAGCTGGAGACATATTGTGGAAAGGGGGTCTCGTTGCATTTCCGACAGAGACAGTGTATGGATTAGGTGCCAATGCACTGGATGAGGAAGCAGCGAAGAAGACTTACGCAGCCAAGGGACGTCCATCAGACAATCCGTTGATTGTACATATCGCAGATGTGCATGCATTGGAACCGATTGTGCAGGAGGTATCTGACAAAGCAAAACTTTTGATAGAAAAGTTTTGGCCGGGTCCATTGACGCTTATCTTTCGTAAGACAGACCGTGTACCTCTAGGAACAACAGGAGGTCTTCAGACAGTTGCAGTAAGGATGCCGGTGGATGAAATCGCACTAAAACTGATTAGCGCAGGAGGAGGATATGTTTCAGCACCAAGTGCAAATACATCGGGCAGACCAAGTCCTACGACTGCACAACATGTTTTTGATGATCTGAATGGTAAAATTGACATGGTACTGGATGGCGGCAGTGTGGAGATTGGTTTGGAATCCACGATCGTAGATATGACAGTGGATCCGCCGATGATTTTAAGACCTGGTGCTATTACCAAAGATATGTTGGAAGATGTGATTGGAGAAGTTGCGGTAGATAAAGCCTTGATTTCGGATGCAAGCAATGAAGCACCGAAAGCGCCTGGTATGAAGTATCGCCACTATGCGCCGAAAGCAAAGCTCATGATTGTTCATGGTGAGACAGAGGAAGTTGTAAAGGCGATCAAGCAGATTGCATATGAACAGAATCGATTGGGATATAAAGTGGGAATCATTGCAACGAATGAGACGATCGGTTCATATACAACAGGAATCGTGAAAAATATTGGTTCCAGAAATAATGAAAGCACAGTTGCTAAGAATTTATATAAAGTACTCCGTGAATTTGACGAAGAAGATGTCAGCTACATTTATAGCGAAGCATTTACGGAGGATGGAATCGGCAATGCGATCATGAATCGTCTGGAAAAAGCAGCAGGCCATCATTCAATACAGGCAAAGGATATTACTCGACTGCAAAAATATCGCAGAATATTGTTTGTAAGTAAGAGTGACAATTGCAGAGGACCTATGGCAGCCGAGATTCTTCGTAATGAGCCGCTTATGAAAGAATATGAAGTTGGTTCTCGTGGTATGGTAGTGCTTTTCCCAGAACCTGCAAATCAAAAGGCGGAGGCAATTATGCGCAGTCACCAGATGACGCTGGCAGCACACGAAGCTGCGCAGCTTACAGAAGAAGATTTGGATGAAGAAACGCTGATACTTACATTTGAAGAAAAGCAGAAATGGAAGATCGTAACACAATATGAACATGTGAAGAATGTATTTACATTGAATGAATTTATAGAGGATGACCGTATTGTCAACTCGGCACATGGACAACCACTTGTTGTGTACGGTGAGAATTTTGAATTATTGCGAGAGTTGATTAAAAAGCTCGCTGATAAGTTAAATAAAGGAAAACAATAAAGGAATGAAATAAGGAGGAAGCATTATGATAGCAATTGGATGTGATCATGGTGGATATGATTTAAAGTTGGAGATTATCAAATATTTAGAAAAGAATGGTCTGGAATACAAAGATTTCGGATGCAATGGGGAATCTGTTGATTATCCTATTTATGCAAGAAAAGTTGGACAGGCAATCTTAGATGGCGAATGTGAAAAGGGAATCTTAATCTGTGGCACAGGAATTGGTATTTCCATCACAGCAAACAAGATGAAAGGTATTCGCTGTGCACTTTGCTCTGATTGTTTCTCAGCGGAAGCTACAAGACTTCACAATGATACAAATATCGTTGCATTAGGCGGCCGTGTAGTTGGTCCTGAATTGGCTGTAAAGATTGTTGATACATTCTTAAATACACCATTCTCAGGGGATGAACGTCACGTTCGTCGTATCAGCATGATCGAATAATATGCTTTCTTGCGAAGTAATGCGGAGGAGAAAACCATGACAGGAAAAAGAAAAGATTATATTTCATGGGATGAGTATTTTATGGGAGTTGCCATTTTATCAGGAATGCGTTCCAAAGATCCTAATACTCAGGTTGGATGTTGTATCGTAAGCCAGGATAATAAGATTCTTTCTATGGGATACAATGGACTGCCTACGGGCTGCTGTGATGACGAATTCCCTTGGGGAAGAGAAGGCGAAGATCCACTTGATACAAAGTATCTTTATGTTGCACACAGTGAGTTGAATGCCATCTTGAATTATAGTGGCGGAAGCCTGCAAGGAGCTAAATTATATGTTTGCCTGTTTCCATGTAATGAATGTGCGAAAGCGATCATTCAGTCAGGCATCAAAGAAGTGATTTATGACAGCGACAAATATGCAGATACTCCGGCGACAATTGCTTCGAAGAGAATGATGGATGCAGCAGGCGTGAAATATCGTCAGTATGAGCATACAGAAAGAGAAATTAAATTTACATTATAGATGCGAGCCCTATCGAGAGATAGGGCTTTTTTGTGCATTCTTTGCTTTTTAAAAACAAATTTGCAAAAAATATAAAAAATGTGAAAAAACG
>CAZUVY010000086.1:0-11076 GCA_964623905.1 uncultured Faecalimonas sp. | reverse complement strand
CTAGTAGATATTTTTTGCAGGAGGAATCAGAATGCGATTTAGACCATGTATTGATATTCATAATGGAACAGTCAAACAGATTGTGGGAGGTTCTTTAAAAGACGAAGGAAATCAGGCGATTACAAATTTTGCATCAAAGTATGATGCGGATTTTTATGCAGAAAGATATAAAAAGGATGGTTTGACAGGCGGGCATATTATTTTGTTGAATGCAAAGACGTCTGAGTATTATGAGGCAACAAAAGATCAGGCACTTATGGCACTCCATGCATATTCGGGAGGACTTCAGATTGGCGGAGGTATTACGGCGGAAAATGCAATGGAATATATTACGGCAGGAGCAAGCCATGTGATCGTTACTTCCTATGTGTTTCAGGATGGCAGTGTGAATTGGGAAAATCTTGAAAAACTGGTAGCGGCAGTAGGAAAAGAGCATATCGTGCTGGATTTAAGCTGTCGGAGAAAAGGGGATGCCTATTATGTTGTGACGAACCGCTGGCAGACTTTTACCGAAGTACGAGTAGATAAAGAGGTGCTTGAAAGATTTTCCGGATATTGTGATGAATTTCTGGTGCATGGTGTAGATGTGGAAGGGAAATCATCGGGAGTGGAATTGGAGTTGGTGAAAATGCTCTCTGAGTGGAATGGAATTCCGATTACATATGCCGGAGGAATTGGAAGTATGGAAGATTTAAGAGAGTTCGAACAGGTAAGTAAAGGCAGATTGGATTTTACAATTGGAAGCGCATTGGACTTATTTGGTGGAAAGATTCCTTATGAAGTGGCGGCAAAGTACGGAAGCGGTAAGTAGTACAATTGTTTACAGTTTAGCCCTGCCAGCGAAAATCTTAACAGATTTTCGCTGTGGCAGAACGCCATATGTCAAAAAAAAAATAAGAAATATGCATTCATATAAATATGCAGCATATTTCTTATATTTCCTTGCCGCATGGCTAAACTGTAAACAATTTGTAAACTGGTTGAAGAAAAGGATAGATGATGATAAAATAAAATTTAAGTTTAAAATTTGATAGAAAAAAAGATGATGATTCTTATGAACAAGGAGTAAAAAATGGGATTTTTGGAAAAAATTTTTGGAACACATAGTCAAAATGAATTAAAAAGAATTTATCCAATTGTTGACCGAATCGAGGCATTGGATGCTGAGATGCAAAGTCTGACAGACGAAGAATTAAGAAATAAAACCAAAGAATTTAAGCAACGTTTAGAAAATGGAGAAACATTGGATGACATTTTACCAGAAGCATATGCTGTTGTAAGAGAGGCAGCATGGCGTTCGATTGGAATGAAGCATTATCGTGTACAATTAGTAGGTGGTGTGATTCTTCATCAGGGCCGTATTGCAGAAATGAAGACTGGTGAAGGTAAGACTCTGGTTTCCACACTCCCAGCATACTTGAATGCGCTTACAGGAAAAGGAGTACATGTTGTAACTGTCAATGACTACCTTGCAAAACGTGATGCAGAATGGATGGGTGAGGTACACAGATTCCTTGGTCTGACAGTTGGTGTTGTACTGAATGATATGGATACGGATGAACGCCGTGAAGCATATAAGTGTGATATTACTTATGTTACAAATAATGAACTTGGATTTGATTATCTGAGAGATAATATGGTGATCTATAAAGAACGTCTTGTACAAAGAGGACTGCATTTTGCGATCATCGATGAAGTTGACTCAGTTCTTATTGATGAAGCAAGAACACCACTCATTATTTCTGGTCAGAGTGGAAAGTCAACAAAACTATACGAAATGTGTGACATTTTAGCAAGACAATTAAAACGCGGTGAAGTAAGTGGTGAATTCTCTAAGATGAATGCAATCATGGGAGAAGAGATTACAGAAACAGGCGACTTTATTGTCAGTGAGAAAGAAAAACAGGTGAACCTGACAGAAGAAGGTGTGAAGAAAGTAGAAAAATTCTTCCATATCGACAACCTTGCTGATGCAGAAAACCTGGAAATCCAACACAATGTGATCCTTGCGCTTCGTGCACATTATATGATGTTTAAAGATCAGCATTATGTAGTAAGTGAAAATGGAGAGGTTTTGATCGTTGATGAATTTACTGGTCGTATCATGCCAGGACGTCGTTATTCAGATGGTCTTCATCAGGCAATTGAAGCAAAAGAACATGTAAAAGTAAATCGTGAGAGCAGAACACTTGCTACGATCACATTCCAGAACTTATTCAACAAGTTTGAAAAGAAGAGTGGTATGACAGGTACTGCGTTGACAGAAGAAAAAGAATTCAGAGATATTTATGGAATGGACGTTGTAGAAGTACCAACGAATGTTCCAGTACAAAGAAAAGATTTGGAAGATGCTGTATTCAAATCACAAAGAGAAAAATTCGAAGCAGTTTGTAATGCGATCGAAGCAGCACATGCGACAGGACAGCCAATTCTGGTTGGTACAATTACGATCGAGACATCAGAACTTCTCAGTCAGATGCTTCGCAAGAGAGGAATCAAGCATAACGTATTGAATGCGAAGTTCCATGCAATGGAAGCTGAGATCGTTGCGCAAGCCGGTGTTCATGGCGCAGTAACAATTGCGACAAACATGGCTGGTCGTGGTACCGACATTAAACTTGATGATGAAGCAAGAGCAGCAGGCGGTCTTAAGATCATCGGTACAGAACGTCATGAATCAAGACGTATCGATAACCAGCTCCGCGGCCGTGCAGGTCGTCAGGGGGACCCAGGAGAATCAAGATTTTACATTTCATTGGAAGATGATCTGATGAGATTGTTTGGTTCTGAAAAGATGATGAACGTTTTCAATACAATGTGGGTTGAAGATGGGGCTGAACTTGAACACAAGATGCTCTCAAATGTAATTGAAAAGGCACAGCAAAAGATTGAAAGCAATCACTTTGGAGTTCGTAAGAATCTGTTAGAATACGACCAGGTTATGAACGAACAGAGAGAGATTATTTACGAAGAAAGACGCCGCGTACTGGATGGCGAAAGCATGAGAGATTCTATCTACAATATGATCAATGAATATATTGAAAGAACAGTAGATCTCTATGCATCACCAGAAGCAAAACCTGCTGACTGGGATCTGGAAAGATTAAGTGTGGAATTATCAAATTCAATTCTTCTTCCTCCTGTGAGATATGAAGAAGTACAATCTATGTCACAGAAAGAATTGAAGCACATGTTAAAAGAACGTGCCGTAAAAGGATATGAAGCAAAAGAAGCAGAATTCCCACAGCCAGAGATGCTTCGTGAAGCAGAGCGTGTATTCTTATTAAGAGTGATCGACAGCAAATGGATGGCGCATATCGATGATATGGATCAGTTACGTCAGGGTATTGGTCTTCAGGCATATGGTCAGAAAAATCCATTGATTGAATATAAGATGTTAGGTTATGATATGTTCGGTGAGATGACAGATGCGATCGGAGCAGATACGATCCGTGCATTGTTCCATATCCGCGTAGAACAGAAAGTAGAAAGAAAAGAAGTTGCAAAAGTAACCGGAACAAACAAAGATGAGAGTCTTGCACGTGCTCCTAAAAAACGTGAAGAAAAGAAAGTATATCCAAACGACCCTTGTCCATGTGGCAGCGGTAAAAAATATAAACAATGCTGTGGCAGAAAATAATAAATTAAAGAGGTGAGAATGTGGTTGAATTAGATCAGTTTAAAAGTACATTAAACTCATATGATGAACCATTAAAAGAAATGAGGGATTCACTTTGACTTGTCTGGCAAAGAAAAACGGGTAGAAGAGCTGGAACGTAAGATCGAAGAACCAGGTTTTTGGGACAACGCAGAGGAATCACAACATGTAATGAAAGAATTGAAAGGACTCAAAGACTTTATTGAGACAGTGGAAGGACTGATTCAAAGTCACGAAGACATCGGGCTGTTAATTGAAATGGCATATGAAGAAAACGATGAAAGTCTGATTCCAGAAATCGAAACAGAACTTCAGAATTTTGAAACGGTTTTTGAGGAGATCCGAATCCAGACACTTCTTTCAGGAGAATATGATAAAGACAATGCAATTGTTACATTGCATGCAGGAGCAGGAGGCACCGAATCCTGCGATTGGGCAAATATGTTGTATCGTATGTACAGCAGATGGGCAGAAAGAAAAGGCTTTTCTGTACAAGTACTTGACTTTTTAGATGGAGATGTGGCAGGATTAAAAGCAATTACATTCCAGGTAAATGGAGAGAATGCATACGGCTACTTGAAATCAGAAAAAGGCGTACACAGACTTGTTCGAATTTCGCCATTCAATGCTGCCGGAAAGAGACAGACATCATTTGCATCATGTGATGTTTTGCCGGATATTGAAGATGAGATTGATATTGAGTTAAATGACGATGATTTAAAAATTGACACATATCGAGCAAGTGGAGCCGGAGGTCAGCATGTAAATAAGACTTCATCGGCAATTCGTATTACGCACCTTCCAACAGGAATTGTAGTGCAATGTCAAAATGAGCGTTCACAGCATAATAATAAAGAAAAAGCCATGCAGATGCTGAAAGCCAAACTGTATCTTTTAAAAGAGCAGGAACAGGCAGAAAAAGTATCGGACATTCGAGGTGAAATCAAAGAAATTGGTTTTGGTAACCAGATCCGTTCTTATGTCATGCAGCCATATACATTGGTGAAAGACCATAGAACGAATGTGGAGATCGGAAATGTTTCGAGCGTATTGGATGGAAATATCGATTTATTTATGAATGCATATCTAAAGGAACAGAATAAATAAAAGTAGGGAGAAAACGTTATGATAAAGATTGCGGTTTTAGGTTACGGAACAGTAGGCTCAGGTGTTGTAGAGGTAATCGCTACAAATGGAAAGACAATTGAGAAAAGAATTGGGGATGCACTGGAAATCAAATATGTATTAGATCTGAGAGAATTTCCAGGAACACCTGTAGAAAATTTGATTACTCACGATTTTAATGAGATTGTGAATGATGAAGAAGTAAAGATCGTTGTAGAAGTTATGGGTGGTATTGAACCAGCATATACATTTGTGAAAAAGAGTTTGTTGGCAGGAAAGAGCGTTGTAACATCGAACAAAGCACTTGTTGCAAAACATGGTGCAGAACTTCTTGCAATTGCAAAAGAAAACAACATTAATTTCTTATACGAAGCAAGTGTTGGCGGTGGAATCCCAGTGATCCGTGCATTGACATCTTCTTTGACAGGGGATGAAATCCTTGAAATCACAGGTATTTTAAATGGTACAACAAATTTTATGATGAGCAAGATGTTTAACGAAGATGCAGATTACGATGCAGTATTAAAAGAAGCTCAGGCAAATGGTTATGCAGAAAGAGACCCAAGCGCAGACGTAGAAGGACACGATGCCTGCCGTAAGATTGCAATCCTTTCTTCTATTATTTCAGGGAAATTGGTTGATTTTGAAGATATTTACACAGAAGGTATCACAGAAGTTACACAGAGAGATATTCAATATGCGAAAGCTATGGGTATGAAGATCAAGTTATTGGCTTCATGCAAACGTTCAGGTGAAAAACTTGGCGCGATCGTAGCACCATGTTTAGTATCAAAGAGTCATCCATTATACAACATTGAAGATGTATTCAATGCAGTATTTGTAAAAGGAAACATGTTAGGGGATGCAATGTTCTATGGAAGCGGTGCAGGAAAACTTCCAACAGCCAGTGCAGTTGTTGGTGATATTGTGGAAGCTGCTAAGAATCCAGAAAGAAGCATGATGGCTACATGGGATTCAGAAAAGCTTGAATTAGAAGCAAAAGCCGATACAAAGAAAAAATTCTTTGTACGTGTAAAAGGTGCAGAAGATACATTAAAAGCAGCATTGACAGAAGTATTTGGCAATATCCAGATCGTGAAGTTAAATGGTGTAGACGATGAATTTGGATTTATGACAGAAGAAATGAGTGAAGGCTGCTATGAAGAGAAAGCAGCACAGTTTACACAGATCTGTCATATGATTCGTGTAGAAGACTAGGATGAATCAAAACTAGATAAAAAGGACGTGAGAGCGTGAAATATATAATCGTATTAGGTGATGGAATGGCAGATGAGCCAATCGAAAGTTTAGGTGGCAAGACTCCATTACAGGCAGCCGATAAGAAAGCAATGGACCATCTTGCAGAGACTGGCGAGGTGGGGCTGACATGTATGGTTCCAGAAGGAATGAGCCCAGGCAGTGACACTGCAAATTTATCTGTAGTAGGATATAATCCAAGACTTTACTACACAGGGCGTTCTCCACTGGAAGCACTCAGCATTGGAGTGGATATGAAATCAACAGACGTTTCTCTTCGCTGCAATGTAGTAACTCTTTCAGAAGACGAAGAAGCATATGAAGATAAGATCATCATTGATCATAGTTCCAGTGAGATCAGCACAGAAGATGCAGCAGTTCTTGTAGAAGCTCTGAAGGAAGGCCTGAAAAGAGAAGGTTATGAGTTTTATGTAGGAACCAGTTACAGACATTTGCTGGTCTGGAATCATGGAAAAGTAGTGGAACTTACACCACCACATGACATTCTGACAAAGCGTATTGGGGATTATCTTCCAGAAGACGAAGTGCTTCGTGATATGATGAAGAAAAGCTATGACATTCTTGCAAATCACCCAATCAATATCAAAAGAAAAGAACAGGGATTAAATCCTGCAAACTCTGCATGGTTCTGGGGAGCAGGTACAAAGCCGGCGCTGAAATCTTTTGAAGAAAAGACAGGAAAAAAAGGTGTAATGATTTCTGCTGTTGATTTGTTAAAAGGAATTGCAGTAGGTACTGGCATGGATAATATCATTGTAGAAGGTGCTAATGGAGGTCTTCATACAAATTATGAAGGAAAGGCAAGAGCAGCACTGGATGCCCTTTTAAATCAGGGATATGATTTTGCATACATTCATGTGGAAGCGCCAGATGAGATGGGACATCAGGGACTTGTGGATGAAAAAGTACAGTCGATTGAAAATATTGACAAATATATTGTGCAGGTCTTAATTGATGAACTGAGCAAAACGGAGGAGGACTACAGAATTCTGATCCTTCCAGATCATCCAACCCCAATTCGTGTGAGAACACATACAAATGGTTCTATACCATATTTATTATACGATAACAGAAAAGTATTAGGAAGTCAGTCAGAGTACAGCGAAGCTGCTGCAAGTGCAAACGGCATTGTCTGGAAGGATGGCTATACATTAATTGACTATTTATTAAGCGAGTAGGAGGCCCTATGTTAATTGTTAAAAAATTTGGAGGAAGTTCCGTAGCAAATAGGGAAAGAATTTTCAATGTTGCAAGACGCTGCATTGCTGACTACAAGAAGGGACACGATATCGTTGTGGTCCTTTCTGCAATGGGAGATACAACCGATGAATTGCTGGAATTGGCAAGAAGCATTAATCCGGATGCATCAAAAAGAGAGATGGATATGCTTCTGACAACAGGAGAACAGGTATCAGTTGCTCTTATGGCGATGGCGATGCAGGCGTTAGATGTTCCGGCGATTTCACTTAACGCATATCAGGCTAGAATGAACTGCACATCGCGTTATGGAAATGCCAGATTTAAGAGAATTGACACAGAACGTATTATGAATGAACTGGATGACAGAAAGATTGTGATCATTACTGGATTCCAGGGCGTAAATAAGCACGAAGATTATGCAACACTTGGCCGTGGAGGTTCAGATACAACAGCGGTAGCTTTGGCAGCAGCACTTCATGCTGATAAATGCGAGATTTATACAGATGTAGATGGAGTATTTACAGCCGATCCAAGAGTAGTACCAAATGCCAGAAAGATTGAAGAGATTACTTACGATGAAATGTTAGAACTTGCAACATCAGGTGCAAAAGTTTTACACAGCCGTTCAGTAGAATTGGCAAAGAAATATGGCGTAGAAATGGTAGTACGTTCAAGTTTGAATGAATCAGAAGGTACAACGGTCAAGGAGGTAGTGAAGATGGAGAAAATGTTGATCACTGGAGTTGCAGCGGATAAAAATACAGCAAGAATTTCTGTACACGGAGTACAGGACAGACCAGGTATTGCATTTAAGATTTTCAACAGACTTGCAAAAAATGGTATCAACATCGATATTATTTTACAGTCTGTAGGAAGAGAAGGAACAAAAGATATTTCATTTACGGTATCACAGGATGATCTGAAAGATGCACTGAAGGTATTGGAAGAAAATAAAGAAGCATTGACAATTCAGGATATTACATACAACGATAGTGTTGCAAAAGTTGCAATTGTTGGTGCTGGTATGATGAGTAATCCGGGGGTTGCATCACAGATGTTTGAAGCATTGTTCAACTATGGAATCAATATCAATATGATTTCAACATCAGAAATCAGAATCACAGTATTGATTGCAGAAAAAGATGTAGACAGAGCAGTGCAGGCAATTCATGAAAGATTTGCACTTGGAGAATAAGAAACGAAAAAAACTGCTGTGTTGACTAGAGTTTAGTTGGCACAGCAGTTTCGTTCTATTATAGACGACATTTAAATTCTGCTCAGATAGCTGTTATGATATCTTCCATCGTAGGTTACATCTTCTCCGAACCAGTCAGGTGCAGTGAAGTTGTTGGCCTCTTCAATACTTGGAAATTCTACTTCTGCGATTATAAGCGGAGCAAGATCACCATCAAAAATATCAAGTTCAATTGTATATGGCTCTAAAGGAATCATATAGCGTCTTTTCTCAATAAGTCGCCCATCGATTTTTGATTTCAAATGTTCAAAAGCCTGTTCGTTTAGTGGAAGATTGTATTCCATACGGGCCATCATTCCGCCGGATTTATAAGTGAGTTCATATTTTTCGTTATCTCTGCGGATGCGGACAACAGGTTTCACACACAGATATCCTTGTGCCAGATGACGGCAAGGATAAGATTCCAGATTTTCAGGTAAAGTTTTAATTAAAAATTTGCGTTCGATTTCCATTTCTTTTTTCCTCCAATTAAAGTTATGATAATATAGTTTTGAGCGAAAGTAAACGAATTATTAGCTTTTGACTGTGATTGCTTTTTTTATCCGAGTTTGATAAAATGCAAGTGTATCTGATAACAGGAGGAAAAGAAAATGAGTAAACAGGTTTGCGTGTTTTTAGCAGATGGTTTTGAAGAAATCGAAGGATTGACAGTAGTAGATATTCTCAGAAGAGCAGGGATTGCGGTGACTACAGTTTCTATTTCAGAGTCGTATACGGTTCATGGAGCACATGGAATTGATGTACAGGCAGATAAGTTGTTTGACGAAGTAACATACGATGACAAAGATATGGCAGTGCTTCCTGGAGGGATGCCTGGAACACTGAATCTCGGTGCACATTCAGGTGTGAAGGCTGTATTGGAACAATTTTATGACAAAAAGAGATGGATCGCAGCGATTTGTGCGGCGCCAAGTGTTTTAGGAAAATATGGAATGCTTCAGGGAAGAAAGGCAACATCATATCCGGGATTTGAAGAGGCACTGAACTGTGCAGAATATGTTTGTGATGCAGTAGCAGTAGATGAATTTATTGTGACAAGCAGGGGAATGGGAACTGCAATTGAATTCTCATTAAAATTAATTGAAAAATTACTAGATCAGGATAAGGCAGAAGAAATTAAGAAATCGATTATTTATCAACAATCATAAAGGAGATTAGTTTATGAAGTTAAGGAAAAATGTGATTTTTTTAATTATAGGCGCGCTTGTTCTTTTTGCAGCGGGGGCCTTTACCTATAGTGTCTTGAACGAATTTGATGCGCAAGGATACGTGGAAGCAGTTCTTGAACAACATTTAGAAGGTAAGATTGGAAAAGCAGCAGAACTTGTAAAAGACAAGTCAGAAGAAGAATTAAAAAAGCAATACGAAGATGGTGTAGTGACCTTTGTAGAAAACAATATTACCAATGGTATTGAAATGGAAGATGAGCTGAAACAGCAATACGTAGATCTTTGTAAAAAAATTTTTAAAGAGATGAAGTATACTGTAAAAGAAGCTGAGAAAATCAGTGGGAAGGAATACCATGTAAGCGTAGAATATCAGGCAACGAATGTCTTCCAGAAATTTGCGGATTCCATTACAGAAGAGTCTGCACGCCTTTTGGAAAAAGTAGATAAAGGAGAATACAAAGGGACTCTGGAAGAGATCAATGCACAGATGCAAAAAGAATTTCTGGAAAACTGTTATGCATTATTAGACAGCATTTATCAGGAAATGGAATATGCGGAAGCAGAGACTGAAGTTTTTGTGATAAAAAAGAATGCAGATGGTCTGTTTGAAATTGATGAGACACAGATTAATGAATTTATCGAAAAAATCATGGGAACACAGATAAATCAAGAAAATCAAGACTAGATATTTGTTGAAATATATGATATAATATCACGATGAGTGTGAATGTAGATAAGTCTTTGGACTTTTCGCATATATTAAGGAGGAAAGAGCAATGAGCTTACAAGTAGAAAAATTAGAAAAAAATATGGCAAAACTTACAATTGAAGTATCAGCTGAAGAATTAGAAAAAGCACTTCAAGGTGCTTACATGAAACAAAAAGGAAAATTCAATGTTCCAGGTTTCCGTAAAGGAAAAGTATCTCGTCAAGTGATCGAGAGAATGTATGGACCAGAAATTTTCTATGATGATGCAGCAAACGCATTATTACCAGAAGCATATTCTAAAGCATACGATGAATGCGGATTAGATATCGTTTCTCAACCAACTATCGATATCGTTCAAATTGAAAAAGGAAAACCATTCATCTTCACAGCAGAAGTAGCTTTAAAACCAGAAGTAACTCTTGGAGAATACAAAGGATTAACAGTAGAAAAAGTTTCTGTTGAAGTTACAGATGAAGATGTAAACGCAAAATTAGAAGAAGAACAAAAGAAAAACGCAAGAACAGTTGTAGTTGAAGATCGTGCAGTTCAAGATGGTGACGAAGTTGTATTAGACTTTGAAGGATTCGTTGACGGCGTTGCTTTCGAAGGCGGAAAAGGTGAAAACTATCCATTAACAATCGGTTCTGGTGCATTTATTCCAGGATTTGAAGAACAATTAGTT
>CAZUVY010000085.1:0-11359 GCA_964623905.1 uncultured Faecalimonas sp. | reverse complement strand
GCGGAATGGCGCTCCGTTCTTCTGGAACGGATGCGCAGTTATTCCGGAATATGCAATCTAAACGTCAGAAAACTTTAGAACAACAAAAATCAGATGAAACCACCAAATTCCACGAATGGAAATCCAAAGTTTCTCCGGAACAAGAACTGGAATTACTGGATGAACGTATTTTCCTCCGCGAAAATCACCGTAATTCTCTCATCGGCAAATTACAGGATGTCTTCGGCAGGTTATTCAGCTATGACCGCTTACGTGATGCTTCAGATGAAATCGACTACCATCTGAACGAAGATCCTGATATTATCAAGAAACGTACCTGGGAGAGACGATATGAGCAGATGCAGGAGAAGGCTCGAAACCGACCACAGTCAGTGAAGAAACGTTCAAGGGATATGGAACGATAAAAAGGCTTACGAGTTGTAAGCCTTTTACTTCTTCATTCCTATTTTGGGTAGTCCTGATAAATTTAATGTTCCCATAGTTTCAAGCTGTTTTATGGCTAAATCATGCAAAATTACCAAACGTTCTGACTGTCCTTTTCCTTGTTCAATTAATATTGCATTATAACTTTCCATATTGGCCAAAACCAATAATTGATTGAGCGTTGCATAATCTCTTATATTTCCTTTTTTGTTTGGATTTTCTGTACGCCATTGTTTTGCAGTTTTCCCAAACAATGCCACATTCAACATATCTGCTTCACTTGCATAAGTAAATCCTATTTGCTCCGGTGTTAATTGGGGTGGAATTAGATTCGCCTTAATTGCATCCGTATGTATACGATAATTTAATTTCGAAATTTCACGATTTAAATTCCAATTTAATGATAAACGACTATTTTCTTCTGTTTTCAGTCGTTTATAATCTTTAATAATATATAACTTGAATTCCGGTGAAATCCATGATGCAAATTCAAAGGCTATATCTGTATGTGCAAATGTCCCACCATATCGTCCTGATTTAGAAACAATACCAATTGCACATGTTGCATCAATCCATTTTTTGGGAGACATAGTAAATGCATTGGCACCAGCTTGGTTTCTAAACCCCTCGAATTCGAGGGGGTTAAAATCCGTGTTATGCAGAGATTCCCATAGCCCTAAAAACTCTATTACATCTCTATTACGCATCCAATTCTGAATTACTGCTGCCGGATCATCACTCTTATATTTTGCAATATCTGTTAATGATATAAATTCATTCTCAAAATCATTGGTATAAATACCAATATCTACCCCTTTTGCATGAATCGTTTCTTTCGTCACCGTTTTTGCCATTCGTATCCCCTTTCAGACTTATTTGCATGCTTGTAAATGCATATTCTAAAATTTTATCTTCTGCCACGCACACGCTCTCTTTCCACCTGTCTTGTTCTAACTTTAGCATTTGCTCTTAACTTTGTATATAATTGAATATCGTCCTGACATTCATAGGAAAATGTTATCGCTAATGCATAATCCTGAGGAATTTCTTGGTCCGCATATTTAAATTTTTCTTTTCCAGTAACTAGCACATAGATATATGGGTCGTTTTCATCCCATAGCAAATCACTTCCACCACTTGCACTCTTTTGCCATATTCGTTGTTGTAAAGTCCCCTTATTGATTTCGGTATATCCTGGTGAAAACTTTGCTTTATTTGTGTCCGGAAATCTCCCTAAATCTTCTTCTGAATCTGTGCCTTCTTCTTTTTTAGCTTTATATGAAAGAAGAGTCTCTTCATCAATCTTGCGAAAAACTTCAAACCACAAATTATTGGTAAGATAATCTTTTCTACTCAGCTTAGTTTCTGGATTATATGCTAAACTTATTGCAATAGTTTTATCAGCTCTCATTTGCAAAAATTCCTTTGGCACTGGAATTTTATATAAATGAAACGATCTCAATGACAATTTATCTTCTGCAAAAAGTGTGACACGATTAAAATCTGAATACAACAAACTATCATCTGTCTTACCAAACCCATATAACCTCAGTTTGCGCTCCTGCTTTGGATTTGTTCCACCTCTATACAAATCATCCTTTGAATTTTCTCCCCACTCAGTCATTTCCTGACTACACCTAGCTGCATTTATCAATATAGCTCGAATTAAATTTGCTGATGGTTTCTTATCCAGCTGTTTTTCTAATGCACGTTCTATTCTTGCTGCTATATGTGTAACATGAGGAGCAGAAAAACTAGTTCCACAGTAACCTCTAAATATTTGCTCATTCCCACAGTTTAGTGTAGGTTCTAACAACCTCATATCGTTCATTTCCCATCGAGAGGAACCTCTAACCAATTGTGATACGGCATAATTACCACCATAATCAACAAGTTCTGGTTTTACCGCACGATTTACACCTTTCCCTATTCTTGTAAAAACTGACAAGTAATCTTTTTTTCCAGCTGATATTCTAGCAGCTCTATGTGGCACTGCCATAGGCTCTTCAAATCTTGTTACTGCTCCAACCGTAACTCCTAATGCAGCTGTGGCTGGGTCAATCATTCTATGTTCTGGATAAAATAATTGATCCCTAGCTTGTTTCATTAATTCATCTCTCGAACCAAACTCTCTAAGAACCGGTTGTGATGCATTACCTGCACTAATGACAATTACTATATCTAATTCTCGAGATAATTGATCAAGCATTTCAGCCCATGCAAACTGTCTTCCTCCTGAATAAACACTATCTGCATCCCCTGCTGAGAGATTAAAAATTCTACATCCATATTCTTTATAAAAATATTCTATTGCTTCTTTTACAATTTGTTCTGGTCGTTTATCATTAGGGAAACAAGGCTTATTGTTTTCATCATGCATAATCTTACCATTACAAACTCTTACTAGCGGACGAAAACAATTCTCTTGGAAACATTTATCAAAATCTCCATAAACAACAATCCCCGCAACCCCTGTACCATGACCATTCATATCCGTTGTTGAATTTTCTGTTGTATCGAATTCTTCCTCTGCAACAACAACATTTTCTAACAAAGGATTTGCAGTAAATATTCCAGAATCTAAAACAGTTGCTAATGGTGCATCGTCTTCTAAATTATTTTCTACAATAGGCTCATAATCCGTTTTATACAACTCATATGGTTCAGATGATACTATACCAAATGGCAATTCAACAGTTGCGATGATGTCCATATCTAACAGTGCATTTAATGTAAACTCATTAACTAAGGCTCTTCCCAACAGCAAACTTGGTATTTGGAGCAAATCACCTACCATTCTACTTTCACCAGTCCCTAATACTTGTCGAATTTGATTTTCCACTTCATATACGGTTGTTGTCTCCCCATTAAACCAAACATCAATATTAACAACGAACAATCCTTCAGGCATCAAAGATGGAGTTTCAAAATACTCTTTTAATCTTGTTCCCATACGATCTTCTCTCGTTAACGTCCTTACACTCTCAATGCAACTAAAAATATCTCTTCGCTTCGCATTGGTCAATATAGCTTCATCTTCAATATTATCTTCCCACAAAGCTCGCTCATTATTAAATATTCGAATTGCTTCTACATTTTCAAATTGAACTACTAACTTAGAATTATTACTATTTGGAATGTCTGTTTCTTCAACTAAATACATATTAAATTTCCGAATCATATGTTCCAATAACTCCGGCGAAAGCGCATCACTCATTAATTCTAAAACAACTAGATTTTCAGATTGAATCCCCTTATCTCTTCTTGTAGATACAATAGAATCCACCGAAGATGTAATCTGCGTTCTTAATTTTTCTCCATGCAATCCTCTGTTACGTGCAGGAGGTCTCGGGGCATTTCTATTTGGCTGAAATCTATATTGTCGTACTATTTCTTCTCGCATAATTTCAATATGATTATACTCTGCCATGCTTCATCCTCCTTATTAATACTGGGTTTTTCTCAGTAAAACATTACTTTTTTGTTTTTGAACTGCATATTCTAAATCTTTTTTACTATATATTTTCTTTCCTTCCAAAATACACTGTTTCATTATAATTTGACAAAGCTTCTCAACATCTGAATGCGAAAACATTTCTAATTCATCCATATATTGTTCCAACAAATGTGATGGTCCCTTAAAACGTCCCATCTTTAAATTAAATAATTTTTTCTTTTCTTCTATTGTTGGCATATCAAATCGTAACGTTTCATCAAAGCGTCTCCATATTGCATAGTCTAAAGACTCTTCAAAATTTGTTGCAGCAATAATTAATGAACGACCTTTATAATTATCAATTTGCTGTAAAAATGCATTAACAACTCGTTTTATCTCTCCATGTTCTGTCGAATCATTTCTACTTCTACCGATTGCATCAAACTCATCGAAGAAAATTAACCACGTATCATTCTTTGCATAATCAAAAATTTTTCTTATATTACTTGCTGTTTCTCCTAAATATGATGAAATCAACGCATCAAATCTAACATATAACATCGGAATTCCAATTTCTCCAGCAAGAGCTTGTGCTGCTAATGTTTTTCCACATCCTGGTGGACCATAAAACAAAGCTCTTCTTGTAGGAAAAACACCGTTACTTACTAACACATCCCAATTATTGAATTCTCTAACAATTCTTTCAAGTTGATCTACTTTATCATCTGAAACAATCAAATCTGAAAAATACTTTTCTGGATATATTATTTCAACTAAAGGCATATCCTTATCTTTATCACGAGGTGTATTTGATGTAAGTACATTTGATTTCTTATACTGATTTCCTCCATTTAAAATCATTTTTAAGTCATCGGCAAGGATTCCATGATTCTTTTTTCTCTCATCCTCTATTATTTCTAATGCTATAGCATAAAACATTTCCTTATCATCTTGTCTATAACTGCTGAACAACTTCTTTAACAAATCTGCTCTGGCCATTTTTCTTCTCCTTCCCATCATGTAATAAAATCTAATAATGCACTGCTAAAGTTTTTCTAATTCAGCAATAAGTTTTTCATCCATAGCATTCCTTTTACAAAATTCTATTAAATATACAATTGCTAATTTTTTAGGAGTGCGATGTCCATTTTCCCACCTATTAATTGTCGAAAAACTCACACTTAATTCATGTGCTAATTCTTCCTGAGTAATACCTAATCTTTTTCTTATTTCTCTTATAATTTCACTAAATGCCATAATCACACCTCCTACGCTAAATATAGCATGTGCTATAGCATTCATCAAGAATATTCGAATATTATATTGCAAAAATTTAAAACTTCATTGACTATTTCCCATACATAAATTATAATAATTATTAGATAAACATTGCATATTTATCTAATAATTATCAAGAAAGGATGCTTTCATATGCGAAAAAAAATGACTGACAAACATCAACTTATGGCTTATGTCTTAAGTACCGATGCAGATTTAAATGCAGAAAAGAACATAACTCAAAAAGAAATCGCAAAACTTTTTGGCATGTCTCAAACAGCTGTTTCACAGGGAATCAAGGAAGCCAAATTAAAATTAAAAATCAACGAACTTCAGAAAGAACTTTCTACGATAAAAGGTGAGGTACTTAACATGAATGGTATCAATACCTTAGAACTTCCTAGCAAAATCAATTCAGAATACAAAAGAAAACTTTAGGTGAAAACTGGAACTCACTCATACAAGTGAATTCCAGTTTTTTACTTTACCACTATTCTATTAACACACCCGCCTTTGTAGCATTCAAAATAATATTCATTGTCCTAACATTCAATTCATGCTAAAATAAATCCATCAAACTTCCCCGGAGGTGCCACATGGCTATTAGTTCCAACAACGTCCAAGTCTATACTACTCTTTCCAAAGAACTGGTCGCTGAGATTGACAAAGATGCGAAAGAAAACTTCCGCACACGTTCTCAGCAGATTAATATGATTCTGACAGAGTATTATAAGACTAAAACTACAACCAACGATGAAAAAAAGTAAAACACTGAATGTCCGCAAATGCAGGAAACATCAGTGTTTTCTTTATTCTTCCCCTAATTATAAGGCTCATGTGCCCCATAAGTATTACCAAAACTGATATTGATCGCCACCGGCATCTGATATTCCAATGCCTTTCGAATCACATAATCAATCGCCTGCATAAGTTCTGTCGTTCTTGGAAATCCATCCATTTTCGAGATTCCAAGTTTCACTACGATCAGATCACTTTCATAAGCAACTCCGCGATATCCGCTTCCATTTCCCGATGCCACTCCTGCAACCGCCGTTCCATGTCCGGATATATCCTGACTTGGCACAAGCTGTCTTCTCTCCTGCATTGATGGCTGTCTGAGTGCTTCATTGATCTGCTCACTCGTATATTCTGTTCCGATCACATACCCCGCCGGTGGATTTTCGGAAAGCGACTGATCCCACAGATTTCGAATCCTTGTAGTTCCATCGGCATTTCGAAACACAGGATTTGCATAATCAATCCCAGAATCGATGATTCCAACCAAGACTCCCTGCCCGCTCAAAGAATGCGGCGGACTTTGCACTGGTGTAATACAGGATGCCAGCTTCCCATTTTCTACCTGAAAGAATAAGCGTTTGGGCTTTTCTATAAATTCAATCTGCGAGAGCGCTGCCAGCCGTGGAATCAAATCTTCCCGGATCGTTATGATTGCAAATTCGTTTTGAAGCTCAACGACCTGAGCCCCTAATTCTCTTACAGCGTCCAACGTTCCTGAATATTTTACGATCAGATCCCATTCTCGCAAAATCGCATCGTATCCAACATCCAACTCAAGTGACTTTTCCCGTTCTCTCTCTGTTGCTTCAAGAGCGAGATTTAATATATTTTCCAGCTTTTGATCATTCATAGGTATACACCTCCACTTTTACTATATGCATAAAAAGCTTTTTCCGTAAAATAAATACTCCCAAACGCAATCGTTGTAAATTTTTTTCGATTGTGCTAAGATTTCCATACGACTAAATTTTTTATACAGAATGTGAGGTACTTATGAATAAAAAAGAAGTATTAGAAATCCGAAAACAGTACAAACCGGAAGAGTGTTCGATCACTCGTATTTGCGGCTGTTATGTAAACGGGGATAAAGAAATTATTGCTCAATCCAAAGATGCATTCCTCTCTCTGCCTGACGAAGAGATTTTTAAATATTTAACGATTTTCAAACAGACTTTGTCTGGTACAATTGGAAAAAATCTGCTCAATATGGAATTTCCACTGGAACAAGAAATGCCTGGCGGCAATCAGGAATTTCTTCTGCAGCTTCGCAACAGCAAATTGCAGGATGATATCTTGTTAGAAGAGTTTTATCAGAAAATCATTGATCATTACATATATGGTGAAAACTATTATATTATTCTCATTCATGTTGCATATGATATCCCTGGGAAAGCAACCGACGGCAGTGAGATGTTTGATGCCTCTGATGAAGTATATGAGTATCTTCTTTGCAGCATTTGTCCGGTTCACCTTTCCAAAGAAGGTCTTTGCTACAATCCAGAAACCAACCATGTAGAAAACCGTATCCGTGACTGGCTGGTAGAGCCGCCTGTAACAGGTTTCCTCTTCCCTGCCTTTAATGACAGAAGCACAGATATTCACAATCTTCTTTATTTTTCGAAAAAGGCAGAAGATCTGCAGCCTGAATTTATCGAAAATGCACTTGGATGTACTTTCCCTATGTCCGCTGGAAGCCAGAAGAACACCTTCCAGTCTGTGGTCATGAATACACTTGGGGACGAATGTGAATATGATGTGATCCGAAATATCCATGACAATTTAAATGGGATTCTGGAAGAGTCCAAGGAAGCTCCGGAACCTCCTGTACTTACCAAGCCGGAATTAAAGCGTCTTCTCTCCAATAGTGGTGTAACAAACGAAAAAATGGAATCTTTTGATGCTAACTTTGATCTGATTGCCGGTGAAAAGGCTGAATTCCTTGTTCCAAATATTGCAGAAACAAGAAAATTCAGCATCGAAACTCCTGACATTGTAATCAAAGTAAATCCAGAACGCACAGATTTAGTAGAAACAAAGATCATCAACGGAAAACGTTGTCTGGTCATTGAAATGAATGATCAGGTAGAAGTCAACGGTGTACTGATTCGCACACTTCCAACAGAACCAGAAGAAGAATAATTTTGATACCTAAAAAGGAGCTCTTTTAAATCAAGAGCTCCTTTACTGGTATATAATATCCTTTATCATATCTGCACACTGGACAATTCTTAGGCACTTTTTTCCCGGTATGAATATTTCCACAATTCAGACACATCCAGATTCCATTTTCTTCACTTTCAAAATAATTACTTTCTTCCAAAAGTTTTGCCAGCTTTCCAAAACGTCCACCATGCAATTTTTCAATTTCGGCAATCTGCAAAAATGTCGAAGCAACTTCGAAAAATCCTTCTTCCTTTGCAACATTTCCAAATTTGATATAAACATCATCTGCTTCCTGAAATTCATTGTGTCTTGCTGACTTCAGTAACTCAATGATCGTATCCTGTCTGTCAACAGGAAACCCTGCTGTAATCTCAATTGTCTCGCCTGACATACTTTTCAGCAATTCATAAAATCGCTCTGCATGTGCGCGTTCCTGCTCTGCTGTAAAATCGAATACATAACCGACTGCATAAAATCCCTGTTTTCTTGCTTCCTCGGCTGCAATCGTATAACGATTTCGTGCCTGACTCTCGCCTGCAAATGCTTTCATCAAATTATCCTTGGTCTTACTCATTTTAAAATCTATTGCCATCACACAACCTCCTTTTCAGATAGTGTGTGCAATATTTTTCCATTTATTCCAAATACTTAGTTAAAACCAAAGATTTTGTTTGCCATCAAATAAGCCAATGAAGAAATCTTTCTTCCTGGTTTTCCTGGAAGGTTCATGGTCTGTCCTAAAATACCGTATCTAATCTTCATAAAGACTTTTTTATCTTTATTCTTCAGATATTGCCACAATTCTTTCTTCTTTTCAAGATTCTCCGGTTTCTTTGAACGAATCGCAATAATCGAAGACACGGTCATCATAATCGCAAGATAGTTGATCATATAATTTCTCAACTTCTTATTTGAAATCTTGTTCATTTGATATAAATCAATCAACGTCTTTGTAACAAAGATCTGCTGGTCAATTCTCTTGATCATATTTTGTTCATTTACTGACTGTCCATCACGTCCAATGAAATAGCGATAGAAATTTACGTCTACGTAATAAAAAGTCTTTACATAAGGCAATGGATAATATACATAAATATTATCTACATAAAATGTATGCTTTGGTAATTCCAGTTTACACATTTTCAGCATTTCTGTACGGTACATAACAGAATGCATCAAAATATACTGCCCCAATTGGAAATGTCCCATCTCTTTCCATGTAATCACACGGTCAGTTGGCATTACATTACGATAATGAATTACTTTTTTGTGTCTTGCTCCTACTTTTTCATACACATAGTTTGATACAACCATGTCTACCATTTTTTCTTCTTCTACAAGATTATGTAATACTTCCAGAATCTTCATCAATGAAGCTTCATCTACCCAGTCGTCACTATCTACGACTTTGAAATAAAGTCCTGTCGCATGTTTAAGCCCAGTATTGACCGCATCGCCATGTCCGCCATTTTCTTTATCTACAGCTTTTACAATTGTAGGATATTTTTCTTGATATTGTTTTGCAATCTCAGAAGTTCTATCCTTAGATCCATCGTTTACAATAATAATTTCTACGTCTTCTCCACCCTTTAAAATTGATTCAATTGCATGATCCATATACTCTTCAGAATTGTAGGATGGAATTGCGAAAGATATGTACTTCATAATTTTCCTCCATATAATTTACATATTCTTCAATAGTATAAATCATTTTATTAAATTTTCCAATCCATATCTTTCAAAAAATTCTTTGTGCTGTTCACAATTTGTTCATTTTCTTTTTAAAATTTTTTTACGAGTTAAACATTTTTTCTTCACTTCTTATAGATATACTATAACCATGAAAACAAGAAAACCTCTCAAGTATAAACATACTTTTAAATAGAACTTTTTCATAATAAATGCCAGGAACCCCTAGCCGGTTACCTGGCTTCCTCCCTTTTTGGGGGGATTTATTTATTTTGTGCCCTTTCCAGCATATTTCTTACATCACTTTCATTTTTATACCAATCCGGACTCTCTAAAATATCCTCTGCCAAACAAATCACCTTTTCTTTTGCAGTATCACTACTAATCTTGTCGTATACTTTTAAAAGTGAATATTTTTGTTCATATTCGAGATACGTAAATTTTTCTTGAAACTCATCCAGCAGATTTTCCATCTCCAAATCCGTATACTTGCTTTTTCCCTGCATATATTCTGCCATAGCCTGATAATACTCTGATAAATCTTCTCCGCGCGCCTGCTCAAATAAGGCTTCACTTTTCTCATAATCCTCTAGTGTATTAAAATATGTAATTCCAGCCTCCAGATACGCCTCGGCATTTTCGTTGCTCTTAATCTCTGGAAACAGCACAAATTTTGTAAATGCAGCTATAGCAAGGATCATTATCCCTAAAATTGTGAACAATACTCTCCTTTTTACAGGCTTCTTCTTCTCTTTTTTTGTCTCTGTGGATTTCGCTGATGGAATTTCAGATATAATATCCGAAAAATTTTGATATGCTTTTCTTGAATTGTAATTCAGACATTTTGAAATGATTTTTTTTAATATCTTTTCTTCTTTTTTAGTAAGTTCTGGATATAAATCTACTTTTGCCAATAAAAATTGTACTGTTTTTCCATAGGAATAAATATCATCACAAACACCATCCTCTGAGAAGAACTGTTTTATCCCAGGCCTGCTCAACAGACTTTTCAATCTTCTTTGATTCGATTTTGTTTTGAGATTTAATAACGCTATTTTTTTATCTTCCTTTAGAATAATATTAAAAGGTATCAGATAACGGTATTCCTCCATCGATTTTGATTTCTCAATACACTCCATTTCCTTTACGATTTGTATCATCCATTGAAAAAATTGTTCTTTCTCTACTTTGGGATTTCGCAATACAAACTCGCCCAGTGTCTCACCTTTTACTGTGTCCATAATAATATGACAATCTGAATTTTGTCTAATAAGCCGCATTACCTCATAGTTTTGTCGCAATGATATACCTCCTTATATTTGATAATTATACATTTGGAAAATTGGAGTAGAAGTCCTCCGAAGAAATAATAGATTGTAAAAAGACCTTTATATCCAAAGATACAAAGGTCTTAAACGTGGGTGAGAAGATTCGAACTCCCGACCTTTTGGTCCGTAGCCAAACGCTCTATCCAGCTGAGCTACACCCACATATAGAAAGAGATTGTATTCCAATCTCTTTAATGCCGCAAACCGGAATCGAACCGGTACGGGAGTATAAGTCCCGCAGGAT
>CAZUVY010000084.1:0-11400 GCA_964623905.1 uncultured Faecalimonas sp. | reverse complement strand
GCCTGTAATTACACTATGAAATGGTGAATGAGCAGCTTCTATTTTATTATTTACTATAATGACATAAAATCCTGCAGTCCATGAAATTGTTTTGTAGGCAACTTTATATGTTCCAGCGTCCATTCTTGTTTTATCTGGAATCTCTTCAATGACAATTTCATCTATTTCCCCGTTTTCATTTTCAACATAGAAAGATTGTATACCTCCTTTTTGCAGATTGTAGCTTGCTTCAGATGAAAATTCGGTTGCAGAAACAGGGAGTATACTCGTTACAGTGAGAATAAATAGTAATATAAATGAAAGTATGTGTTTGCGTAATTTTGACATAAATGAGTCCCTCCTTTTTATAAGATGATTCTGAAATTTGTTTATAAAAATTATAAAGGAAGATGGAGGAAAACACTAGCAACTAGATGTTGCCTATGCAATATAAATTAGCAACAAATTGTTGCTTTACAATAAAAAACTGTAAAAGTATATTGTATTATATAACAATGACCAAAGCGGTTCGCTTACGTTCAAATTATTGTGATTTTAGTTATTGGGGAGGAAGTGTTATGAAAAAATCGACTCAGGCATGTATAATGATAGTCCTTTTTGGCATTATAGGTTCAGCAATAGATGCGGTATTCGCTGGATTGCAAGGGGATCTTGGAGTAATTCTTTCAATTGCTGTTGCAACGAAATATGTGATTGAAGCAATAAACAAATAAGAACAAAGTGAGCTGCGCATCATCTGCTACTAAGAAAAGGTTCATTGAACCTTTTCACGCATGCATGGCAGCGAAGCGCATTTTTATATTTTAGGAAATAGGCTCTCAGAGCCTATTTCCTAAAATATAAAAATATGGGGCTGTCGTGGCAGCCCCATTTGTCACCTCATCGGTGCCCTATTCTTTTTACATCTCTAAAGCCCTTGAAAAATAAGGGTTTCTAGTGGACCTGAGGGGAATCGAACCCCTGTCCGAAAGCCTATCCCTTAAGGCATCTCCCATCACAGTCATTATTTTGACATTCCCTCCATGAATCGCCTAATGACAGGCTATTCACTTTAGTAGCTTCATAAATTCTTCCATTCCCGCAAAGCTTTGGAAACGAAGTGCCTCACCTGGTCGAAGCCGAACTCTTAAGCAGTGAGCGACTTAAGGTCGACTGCTGCCACTAGGCAGCGTACGCTAAATTTTCGTTTGCGTTTAATTTTAATTGCGGATTGTTGTGCGGTCCCGCACCGCAGATGGCTTCCCTAACTTCAAAACCCCCGTCGAAACCAGTACAAGCCCTAAAAAGGATAATACGTGGTTCGCAAACGTAATGTTATTATATGTAGGATTTGGAGAAAAGTCAAGTAAACCGGCAGTTTAAAATATTGGTAATCGCGTTTTGTTTTTCGACAACTTATGATAGAATGTCGGAAAGGAGATGATAGAGATGGAAGAAAAGAAAAAAGCATTACGAGTTGTTCTGCCAATCATAATAGGTGCTCTGATCGGCGGTCTGGCTGGATTTTTTGGCGGAGCATATATTGATACACTTCATTATTCGTGGGTGGACATGGTAGGATTTTTGATAGGTGTGATTCTTGCTGTCTATTTACAAATTATTGCACATGAAGGTGGACACTTGATCTTTGGTTTGCTGACAGGATATCGCTTTGTATCATTTCGTATAGACAGTTTTATTTTATATAAAAAACGGGGGAAATTCCATGTTGGCAGATATGCACTTGCCGGAACCGGAGGACAATGTCTGATGGCACCACCCAAGATGCAGGATAAAACGATGCCATATGTTTTGTACAATTTTGGCGGAGTGCTTCTGAATCTGCTTGTGTCTGGTATTGCGTTTCTTCTATTAAAATGTTTTGCATGGAATGCATTGATGAATGGCTTTTTGATTGCAGCAGTTTTGATCGGTATTCTTTTTGCAATCACAAATGGAATTCCAATGCGTTTAAACGGAGTTGACAATGACGGCTACAATGGGATGAGTCTTGGAAAGAATCCGAAAGCGCTGTATGCAGTCTGGCTTCAGTTAAAAGTAAATGAGATGCAGACAGAAGGCGTTCGTCTGAAAGATATGCCGGAGGAATGGTTTTTGAAACCGTCTGAGGAAGATATGCAGAATGGGTTGATCGCTGCGATTGAAGCGATGCGTTGCAATCGATTACTGGATATGCATTTGCTGGAAGAGACGAATCAGGCAATCCGTGAGAGCATCAATGGGAAAACTGGAATGGTCGGTATTCATAAAATGCTCCTTCAGATTGATCAGGTCTATTGTGAAATTCTGGGAGAAAGGCGAGAAGAGATACTTTCGCAGTTTCAGGATGCACAGCTTGTTTCTTTTATGAAAGCGATGAAAAATTTTCCGGCGGTACTGAGAACACAGTATGCCTATGCGCTTTTGATTGAGCAAGATAAGACGAAGGCAGAAGGATTCAAAAATCAATTTGAAAAAGCAGCAAAGAATTATCCATTGGAAGGAGAGGTGGAGAGCGAATGGGAGTTAATCAGACTTTGCGAACAAAACTAAATGAAGCAGTGGATGAAAAATATAGGGAATTTCACAAATCTCTGGTTCCTGGGCTTGAGCAGATGCTTGGAGTGCGTATGCCAAAGGTTCGTGAGATCGCAAAATGGGCATCGAAACAGGAATGGCAGGAAGAATGGGACGAATTAGCCAACACCAGTTATGAGGAACTGTTGATCAAAGGGATTCTGATTGGTTATGGAAAATTGAGCCAGGAAGAACAGACCATATATTTACAGAAGTTTGTTCCACTTATTAACAACTGGGCGGTGTGTGACTGTTGCTGCAGTACCTGGAAATTTATGAAAAAAGATATGGAATACTGGTTCTCTTTCCTGATGCCATATGTGACGAGTGAGAATGAATTTGAAGTAAGATTTGCGATTGTTTCGCTGTTGGATCATTTTATTACGGATACTTATATTGACAGATTGTTCACAGTATTTGATACGGTCAGACATGAAGGCTATTATGTCAAGATGGCAGTTGCATGGGCAGTATCCATCTGTTACATTAAATTTCCAGAAAAAACATGGGAATACTTAGAAAAAGGAACACTGGATGTGTTTACGCATAACAAGGCGATTCAGAAGACGAGAGAATCCTATCGTGTATCGAAAGAGGAAAAAGAGAGACTTTTATCACTTAAGAAATAATGGTATAATTTTGAAAAGAATGTGTGAAACACAAAATCGTCATAAATCTCTGATAGGATAAAAAAGAGAAACTGGAAGAGGTGAAAGTATGGATAGAATAAAGATTTTGGTGGTAGATGATGAAAGCAGAATGCGCAAATTGATCAAAGATTTCCTGATCAAAGAAGGATATCATATCTTAGAGGCGGCTGACGGAGTGGAAGCGCTGGATATTTTTTATGAGAATCAGGATATTGCGCTGATGATTTTAGATGTGATGATGCCTCGTCTGGATGGATGGGCAGTATGTAAAGAAGTACGTAAGAATTCAAATATACCGATCATGATGCTGACTGCGCGAAGTGAGGAGCGAGATGAATTAAAAGGATTTGAGCTTGGAGTGGATGAGTATATTGCGAAGCCATTTAGCCCGAAGATTCTGGTGGCAAGAGTGTCCGCTCTTTTAAAGAGAGTAAAGGGCGCTATCGCTGAGCCGGTGATCAATGCAGGCGGCATCGAAATCGACAAAGCTGCTCATATGGTCAGAATTGATGGGCAGGAGATTGAACTAAGTGTAAAAGAGTTCGAGTTGTTGGTGTATTTTGTGGAAAATCAAAAGATTGCACTGAACAGAGAACGAATTTTAAATAATGTTTGGAATTATGATTATTTTGGTGATGCCAGAACAATCGATACCCATGTAAAGAAGCTCAGAAGTAAACTGGGCGAGAAAGGGAATTATATCAAGACCATCTGGGGGATGGGCTACAAATTTGAAGTGGAATAATGGGGTGAGAGCATGGAAAAATTGTTGACAAAGGCTTCTTATAGCAGTGAAGCGAATGCGCGTGAAAAGAGAAATCTTCAGATCGCATATAAAGCCGCATGTGAGAGTATTGTTTTGCTGGAAAATAATGGGACGCTGCCAATTCAGGGGAAGAAGGTTGCGTTATATGGAGCAGGTGCCTCTCATACCATCAAAGGCGGAGCCGGTTCTGGAGAAGTGAATGAACGCCATAGTGTGACTGTGCTGGAAGGTATGGAAAAGGCTGGTTTTGAGATCACGACAAAGAGATGGATCGGAGACTATGAAACTGCCTACGCAAAAGGTGCGGAAGAGTTCAAGAAGGGAAGACTGAAAAAAGTATTTTCAAATCCGATGGCAGTTATGGCGGATTATCCGGGAACAGATGGAAGACTCATTGATGAAGACGATATTCAGGCAAGCGATACAGACTATTGTATCTATGTGCTGAGTCGTATGTCGAGTGAGGGAATCGACCGCCGTGAGGAGAAGGGAGATATGTATCTGACCGATATTGAGAGAGCCAATATCGCCAAATGTGCAGAGCAATATCCGCATTTTATCCTTCTTATTAACAGTGGTTCGCAGATTGATATGGCGTTTATGGATGAAATTACAGGGATTGATGCAGTTGTATTTATGTGTCAGCTTGGAACAGCAGGCGGCACTGCAGTTGCGGATATGCTTTCCGGGAAAGTGAATCCTTCGGGCAAACTTTCTGATACATGGGCAAAGAGATATACGGATATCCCGTTTGCAAAAGAATTCAGCTATTTAAATGGCAATTTGGAGAATGAATATTATAAAGAAGGTATCTATGTGGGATACCGTTATTTTGACAGTTTTGGAGTAGAGCCACGTTATCCGTTTGGATATGGGCTTAGTTATACGGATTTTGCGATCAAAGTCCGCAAAGTGCGAATAGAAGGTTCTAAAGTACATCTGAATGTACTCGTTTCAAATACGGGAGAGATGTTTGCAGGAAAAGAAACGGTGCAGGTTTATGTGAGTGCGCCTGGTATTGTAATGGACAAGGAATATCAGAGTCTGGCTGCCTTTGTGAAGACGACAGAACTCCTGCCGCAAAAAAGTGAGATCGTAGAGCTGTCATTTGATCTGAAAGATCTGGCAAGCTACCATGAGGCAGAGGCAAGTTATATTTTAGAAGCAGGGAAATATATTGTCCGTGTCGGCAATTCTTCGCGAAATACCGTTCCGTGTGCAGCACTTCTGTTAGAAGAGAAGGTAGTCATTTCAAAGCATGAAAATGTCTGCAAGGCAGAGGCTGTTTTTGAAGAATTAAAGTCTGCAAAAGAGCATCAGGAAAAGATCGCATTGAATGAGTTTGTGATAAATCCATCTGCATTTGAAACGGTCACATACGCATACAAGACACCGGATGTTTGTAAGGATGATGATGTGCGTGTGTTTGTCAACCAGCTTTCTAAGGAAGAGATGGTTGAAATCCTGGTTGGAATCGGAATGTTTGGTGGAGATACCAGATTTACGATGCCGGGTTCTGTGGGCAATACCACATCTAAATTCTGGGACAGAGGTCTGGCAAATATAACATTATGTGATGGACCTGCGGGGATCCGTATTCAGAAACGTTCTGGAGTGATGAAGGATGGCAGCGTGAAGGCAGTGGATCCAGCATTTTCATTTTTCAGTGTTCTTCCAGGATTTTTGAAAAAAAGAGTTATGGCAGATCCGGAAAAAGCGACTGTGATCTATCAGTTTACAACTGCATTTCCAGTGGCATGTGCGCTGGCACAGACATGGAATATGGAGCTTTGGCACGAAGTAGGTCTTGCAATCCACGATGAGATGAAAGAATATGGATGTACATTCTGGCTTGCACCGGCACTTAATATTCATCGCAATCCGCTTTGTGGAAGAAATTTTGAATATTTTTCAGAGGATCCTTTCCTTTCAGGAAAAGCGGCAGCAGCGATCACGAGAGGGGTACAGTCGGAAGAAGGCTATTATGTTGCACTCAAGCATTTTGCATGCAACAATCAGGAAGACAACCGTAAGGCGGTTTCAAGTAATCTGAGTGAACGTGCGCTGCGTGAGATTTATCTGCGTGGTTTTCAGATTGCAGTGCAGGAAGGCGCTGCAAAAGGTGTCATGACTTCTTATAATAAGATCAATGGAGTCTATGCACCGAACAATTATGATCTCTGTACCAAGGTCCTTCGTAATGAATGGGGCTTTGACGGAGTGGTGATGACAGACTGGTTCTCGACAAGCAAGGGAGCAGCCAACACGGCACTTTGCATGGCAGCAGGAAATGATCTGATCATGCCAGGTGGAAAAGCAGATAAAAAAGTATTACTGGAAGGGATTAAAAATGGAACTGTGAAAGAAGAAGATTTGAAACGCTGCTGTGCAAACGTGGTCAGAGCGATTCTTCATAGTAACATTCAGAAAGAATATATCAATCATGAAAAAATCAATTAAAAGAGAGATTGCTACGATTTTCATCGGACTTGTCATGCTGATCATGCTTTTATTTGTATTTGTGAACAGTCAGTTTCTGGAACAGTATTATATTTACAAAAAGCAGGACAGATTGATTGATGTGTACGAGAAGATGGAGAGCGCAGTAGTAAATAATGGTTCTTCTTATCAGGGAATGGTCAAGCAGCTCAATGAAGAAGTCGAAGTGGCAAATATTATGTTTATTATCGTAAAAGAGCCAAAAGTGATGGTGGAAGAGCGTCTGATCATTACGACAGATGAATACCAGGCAGAAGAATTAAAACTACAGCTGGATGGATATCTGTTTGGAAAAAATCAGGCAAAGGGCGAATTGCTTGAAACGAATAAAAATTATGAGATTTACAAAGGGGAGTATATTGAGATGTGGGGCTATCTGAGTGATGGAAGCACATTCTTGATCCGTACTCCAATAGAAAGTATCAGAGAGAGCGTTATGCTTTCTACCAGATTTTCATTATATATTATGGTGGTGCTGATCTTTATCGGAAGTATTGTAGTGTGGTACATTTCCAGAAAGATAGCGAATCCGATTCTGGAACTGACAGAGCTTTCGGAAAAAATGGCAAATCTGGATTTTGATGCAAAATATACCAGCGGCGGTGAGAACGAGATTGGCGTGCTTGGAGAGAATTTCAATGCCATGTCAGAAAAGCTGGAACAGACGATTTCAGAACTGAAAAGTGCGAATTACTCACTGCAAAAGGATATTGAACAAAAAGAAAAGATGGAAACGATGCGTACCGAATTCATTGGCAATGTGTCACACGAACTGAAAACACCGATCGCGCTGATCCAGGGTTATGCGGAAGGTCTGAGAGAAGGTATTTCGGAAGATCCGGAAAGCAGAGAATTTTACTGTGACGTGATCATGGATGAAGCAGGAAAGATGAACAAAATGGTTCGTAATCTTCTGACGCTGAACCAGTTGGAATATGGTCAGGAAGAGGTGGCATTTGACCGGTTTAATGTGATGCCGTTGATTTACGGGATCGTGCAGAGTGCAGACATTCTGATTCAGCAAAAAGAAGCAGAGGTTCGCATTCATGCGCCGGAAGCGGTCAATGTATGGTCTGATGAGTGGAAGGTAGAGCAGGTATTCCGCAATTATTTGAGTAATGCATTAAATCACTTGGACGGAGATCGTGTGATCGATATCAAAGTTGTCGTAGATGATGAAAAAGGAAGTGCAAGGATTTCTGTATTTAACACAGGAACTTCGATTCCGGAAGAAGATATTGAGCACATCTGGAACAAGTTTTATAAAGTTGATAAAGCGCGGACGAGAGAATATGGCGGCAATGGAATCGGGCTTTCGATAGTGAAAGCTATTATGGATTCGTTCCACAAAGAGTATGGCGTGAAAAATTATAAAAATGGCGTTGAATTCTGGTTTGAATTGGATGTCAGATGACGAGAGGAATGAGAGACAATGATAGCAATCATCGATTATGATGCAGGGAATATTAAAAGTGTAGAAAAGGCATTGCAGAAACTGGGGCAGGAGGTTGTGATCACGCGAGATGCAGATACAATCTTAAATGCAGATAAGGTCATCCTGCCAGGTGTGGGTGCCTTTGGAGATGCCATGGCGAACTTGAAAAAGTTTGGCATGGACGAAGTGATCTATCAGGTGGTGGACAAAGGGATTCCGTTTCTTGGAATCTGTCTGGGACTGCAATTGTTATTTGAAAGAAGTGATGAATCAAAAGGCGTTGCAGGCCTTGGAATTTTAAAAGGAGAGATTTGCAGGATTCCAGATCAGGCAGATCTTAAGATTCCGCATATGGGCTGGAATTCACTTCACCTGCAGAATGGTGGAAGACTTTTCAAAAATATCGAAGAAAATGCGTATGTATATTTTGTACATTCATACTATTTAAGAGCCGAGGAAGAAGAAATCGTAAAGGCAACTACAGAATACAGCACACATATTCATGCTGCTGTAGAAAAAGGAAACGTATTTGCATGCCAGTTTCATCCGGAAAAGAGCAGTGATGTGGGCTTGCAGATACTGAAAAATTTTGTGGAACTGTAGGAGGAAGAGAGATGTTTACAAAGAGAATCATCCCTTGTCTGGATGTACATAATGGACGAGTAGTAAAAGGTGTGAATTTTGTGGATCTGGTAGATGCAGGAGATCCGGTTGCGATCGCAAAGGCATATGACGAAGCTGGCGCAGATGAGATTGTTTTTCTGGATATCACAGCGTCTTCCGATGCAAGAGAAACTGTGGTTGATATGGTGCGAAAAGTTGCCGCAAACGTATTTATTCCATTTACGGTAGGCGGAGGAATCCGCACGGTCGATGATTTTAAGGCGCTTTTGCGAGAAGGTGCAGATAAGATTTCCATCAATTCTTCTGCGATCAACCGTCCGGAACTGGTGAAGGAAGCAGCAGAAAAATTCGGAAGTCAATGTGTTGTGGTTGCCATTGATGCAAAGAAGAGAGCGGATGGCACAGGCTGGAATATTTATAAAAATGGCGGCCGTATCGATGTAGGGATCGATGCGGTGGAATGGGCAAAGAAAGTAGAAGCACTTGGTGCAGGTGAGATTCTTCTTACCAGCATGGATGGAGATGGAACAAAAGCGGGATACGATCTGGAACTTACAAGAGCGATTTCCGAAGCGGTTTCGATTCCGGTAATTGCGTCCGGCGGCGCAGGAACTTTGGAACATTTTTACGAAGCGCTCACAGAAGGAAAAGCGGATGCTGCACTTGCTGCGTCGTTGTTCCATTTTAAAGAGCTTGAAATCAAAGAAGTAAAACAATATTTAAGAGAGAGAGGTCTGTCAGTCAGACTTTAAGGAGGACAAAAGATGCCGGCAATCAGTGGCGAATGGTTAGAAGCCTTAAAAGATGAATTCAAAAAAGACTATTATAAAAAGCTTTTTACGAAGGTGAATGAGGAGTATAAGACGCATACGATATTTCCTCCTGCAAATGACATTTTTAATGCATTTCATTATGCACCGCTGAATGAGGTAAAGGTGGTAATTCTTGGTCAGGATCCGTATCATGGGGTCAATCAGGCGCATGGACTCTGTTTTTCGGTGAAACCGGGAGTAGAGATTCCACCGTCGCTTGTCAATATTTACAAAGAACTGCAGGATGATCTTGGATGTACGATCCCAAGTCACGGTTATCTGACAAAATGGGCAAAGCAGGGAGTGCTGATGTTGAACACTGTTTTAACGGTAAGAGCACATCAGGCGAATTCACATCGCGGGATTGGATGGGAAGAGTTTACAGATGCAGCAATCCGTGTTTTGAATGCACAGGATCGTCCAATTGTCTTTATTTTATGGGGACGACCAGCACAGATGAAAAAATCTATGTTGAACAACCCGAATCATTTGATTTTGGAGGCTCCGCATCCAAGTCCATTGTCTTCGTACCGTGGGTTTTTTGGAAGCAAGCCGTTTAGTCAGACAAATCAGTTTTTGGAGCAGCATGGGGTTGCACCAATCGACTGGCAGATAGATGAGTTAGATTCGTAAGAAAGATAAGAAGAAATATAGGAGGATGCTATGGAACAGAGATATGATTTAGTGATTATCGGTGCAGGTCCGGGAGGTTATATTGCGGCAAAGAAAGCAGCACGTTTGGGGATATCTGTGTTGATCGTGGACAAAAATGAAATTGGCGGAACATGTGTGAATCGCGGTTGTATCTCAACAAAAGCATTGGTTCATGCATCCATGTTATATCGGGAAATGCTGGAATGTGAGAAGTTCGGGCTTTCCGCAGAAAATGTGAAATTTGATCTGCAAAAGATTTTTGAATACAAGGATCATTCTGCAGCTGCTATGCGTTATGATCTGGAGACAGAATTTAAAGAACTTGGGATCGAATTTGTAAACGGGGAAGCGACTGTGATGCTCAGTAAACGTGTGCTTGTCCGTAAAAAAGATGGAACCGAGGCCATCTATAAAGGAAAAAATATTTTGATCGCAACTGGTGCAAAGGCAAACTATCTGGAGATTCCAGGCATGAATTTGCCGGGAGTTATGACAAGTGAAGAACTTTTGACGACAAATGAGAGTCGTTTTGACCGCATGTTGATCATTGGCGGCGGTGTCATTGGACTTGAGATCGCGACGGCGTTTAATGCACTCGGAACAGATGTGACGATCGTAGAAGCGGCGGAAAGGCTCCTTCCGAAGATGGATCCGGAGTTTGCACAGGCATTAGAAGAGATTCTGGTACAGAGAGGAATCAAGATCTACAAATCCAGCATTATGGATAGTGTAGAAGAGAAAAACGGCGGACTGCGCGGACGTTTCTTTACTGATGGAAAGCAGGAGAAGATCGATGTAGATTGTGTGCTCGTCTCTGTCGGCAGAAGTGCCAATACAGATGGATTGTTTGCACCGGGACTTTCAATCAAGACGGAAAAAGGAAAGATTGTTGTGGATGAATTTTTCATGACGAGTGTTCCGGGGATATATGCGATCGGAGATGTGATTGAAGGAGTGCAGCTTGCCCATGTTGCATCTGCACAGGCAAGTTATGTGGTAGAGCGAATGAACGGACTCACACCGACTTATATGCTGGATATGGTTCCAAGCGGACTGTTTGTATCGATGTCGATCATTCCAAGCTGTGTGTATACGGATCCAGAGATCGCATCGGTTGGATTATCAGAAGAGGAAGCGAAGAAATATCATGTTCCGGTCAGATGCGGAAAATGTGTCATGAGTTCCAATGGACAATCCATCATCAAGAAAGAAAAGATTGGATTCATTAAAGTGATCTTCGCAGCAGACAGCGATGTACTTTTGGGGGCGCAGATGCTTTGTCCGAGAGCGACAGATATGATCGGAGAACTTGCAACTGCGATTGCAAATGGTCTTACATCCAGACAACTGATGTATGCCATGAGAGCACATCCGACATTCAATGAAGCAGTATCGGAGGCCGTA
>CAZUVY010000083.1:0-11644 GCA_964623905.1 uncultured Faecalimonas sp. | reverse complement strand
TTCTTGATTCCAAATAATAAGAATATGATCCATTACTATCCGGAAGAACTACTGCAACCATGGCATTGCTTCTACTGGTAACACTTTTACCTGTTTTTGTTTTTCTCGAAATTTCTTTAAGGGAATACGAGATTTCCCATGGAATCCACTGGTCTCTGTCAGCTTTACCCGATTCTCGCATATTTGGAGAAATAAATACAACTGTCACAGAACTATCATAGATACGATTTTTCAGCTTTTCCCAAATAACTTCTTCGCTCAGTCCGCTAAGATCTTCATCATCTTCTTCACCTTTATTGATGTCATCTTCATCGGATAGTTTATTTTGGAATTCAGTAACGTAATCACGAACTGTAGAGTTTCCCCACCAAGTGAGGTTTTTCACATCTGCATCTGCGTATTTATAAGAAACAAAAATTTTATGACCCATTCATAATCCTCCTTAGCCAAAAATATTTAATATGTAAATAATTACACCTAATGTTACCGTAATAGGTAAATAAAAGACGATTTCTGTCGTTGACAAAAAGCAATTTAAAGGACAAATCTTTTTGCTATCAGAGATACTCATATTCTGAATCTGTGATAAATCCATCGAAAAATCAATTTCATCATCACGCTTTTCAGTAACAGTCTTATACAAAATTCTGTACTGGCGTTCCAAACGTAAATAATACGTGTCAAGTAGCCAGAACACAATAATCGGTATGAATGCGATTATTATAAATTTACGCTCAGTATCCTTTGCTGCAAGACCTCCAATTAATACAACCAGAGTCATCGTCCAGGCTTTTAATTGAAAACAGTTCTTTGCCATTCGTTCAATGATATTTTCAATCATTTCTAAATGTTTTATCTTATTTGTGTTATTCATTATGACTTATGTACCTTTCTTCTAATTTCTCCTACCAAGTTATGTACCGTTGTTGCCGGACACATTTCTGAAGGGATTCGTTTACATTCTCTCAAACACTGTTCATATTTTTGAGCAGCGATCTGAAGCGCTTTGTCCTCATCGCCATATTCGCAAAGACGTTTGTACATGTCAGAGTCTGCTTTCGAATATTTCTGACCGGTTCTTGCTTCATAAAGATCAGCAAATCGTGAACAGCATGTCCATGATTCGTGGATAGCAGGCATACTTCCAAAATAAGTATACATCCAAATTTCAAAACATGGATTAGACCATCCTACGTTAATTCCGACTTTCTCAGCATCTTTGATAATCTGATCAAAATTTGGAACCTGATCACGATCAAATACAATCCATGGTATGCGGTATTGTGCTTCATAAGCTGTCATCTCAAAACACTTCTCAATCATATTCTGTGTTTTTGTTTCTACAACTTTAATAACGAGTTTTTTCTTTACGTCTTCTGGAAGACTGTCGTGTAACCCGTTAAAAAAACAGCGTTCAGTAGCCTCTGTGTCGGTCACGACAAGATAGTACCCCATTTCTGGGATACGACGTACTGCACGCTGTTCTCTTGTTTTTCTATTACCTGTTCTGTCTTTTCTTGCCATAATTACCCCTCCTTAAAAAAATCGATTGTCTTTAAGGATGGAATAGCTCCATATTTTCCTAACAGATAATTTTTTTCATAACTTTCGTCCTTACGGATACGGGAACCATCCTCGTCGATAAAATCAGCCAAGGAATATAATGTAGATAATCCCATATCGTCTTTTTCTGTAAACCAGATTTCATCACGACGTAATAACTGATTAGATAACTGCCAGGTGTCATGTGTTGTAAATACAAGCTGTGCATGATTTACATTGATTTCTGGGTTAAGGAAAGTAAGGATGAAGTTGCGAACAAGAAGTGGGTGTAACCTAGCATTTAACTCGTCGATAAAGAATACCCCACCATTTTGCAATACATCCTGTAATTCTGGATAGAGTGCAAACATTTTTAAAGTACCTGCTGATTCATGAGCAAGTGGAATTTTTGCCATGTCTTCAGATCCGATTTTTTTATGAAGTGCATCTATCAGATATTTTTCTTCTTTGGAATCTTCCTGAGCAGGAAGTTTCGTAACTTCAAATCCTTTTATTGTTTCGTCAAAAGAAGAGAAGTATTTTACAACATTTTCTCTGATTTTTTCATCCTCAATAAAGCCCGTAGGAAGAACACGAGACATAAAGAAATTTGTTACAACATCACCGAAATCTGCAAATTCATTGTTTAAAAACCAATCTCTAACAAGTTTACATTTAGCTATTTTTAATTTAGCTCCTAATGAAACAATAAGAACTTGTTTTTCCAATGCGATTTCTATATTTTCTCTGCTTGTTTTTGGAATACCTGCTAAATCTAAAGTTTCTTCATCTCTATAAAATATAGTAGAATACTTACGAGCTGTCTTAGCCTTGTAGTTCAGCCATTCTTCTGTAACACCAGTTTTTCCGATGCAGAAACCGTAATTGTAACATTTCTCAGTTTTATCACCCGGAACCGTGAAGTATACTTCAAAGCTTGTATCTGCATTTTCGGAAGATATATCAAAAAGGAATGGAAGTGGTCTGATATCATCAAAGTCCTTTTCTTCATCTCCATATTTGAAAGAGTGAACTACATACTCGCTCATATATTCAAATGCACCATAAACATTAGATTTTCCACTTGCATTTGCACCATATACAGCAGCTACAGGTAATATCTTTTCGTTACCCACGGATATAACACGATTTGAAAACTCTGTCATTTTTGCTGCGGATAAATCCAGCGTAGCTTCATCACGAAATGATTTGAAATTTTTAAAATTAAATTGTATCAACATAGTTTAAACCCTTCCTTTCATAATCTATTATATCCATTTTAAACAAAAAATCAACACTTAAATTCGACTTTTTCTCATTTAAGTGTTGATTTTTGATCATTTGCACATTTGTTCAATTTTATCTGCAGCACCTTTTGCACCAGTACATTTATGGAAGCCCTGAGAAATCTTTGACGCCTGTTCATAATAAGATTTTGTATTTAACACACTTTCAATTGTCTCTCTAATAGCTTTTACATTTATATGCTTCAACCGGACACCTGCACCAAGTTGTTCTACTCTGGTAGTTACGCCGTCTTGCTCCGATGTTTGAGGAAACATTACAAGTGGGACTTTATAGTATAAGCTTTCATTCACACTATTCATACCACAGTGGGTAAGGAATACATCCGCCTGACTTAATACAGCTATCTGATCTACAAACCTCGAAATCGTAATATTATCCGGTACAACACCTAAGTCTTCAATATTTATCAAATTACCAACTGACATGATTACCTGGTATTTCGTATTAGCCAATGCTTCTATACATTTTTTATAAAACTCTGTTGAATCATTGATTACAGTTCCCATTGATATATAAATCAATTTATCCGACTTCTTCTCAATCATATTCTCAACAGGTCGTATTGATGGTCCTACAAAAACATATTTTTCCGAAAATGTTTCGGAGCATGGTTGGAATTCTGGAGATGTATACACAATCGTATCTGTATTGTTATCATTTTGGATAATATCCAAAACACTTTTTACAGGATATCCTTTATCTTGCAGACGTTTAATGTTTTTATTGATTTTTGACATTGAAAAAATCATACCAAACATCTGTCCTAACCTTTGCTTCATAATCCTAGCTGAATGTTGATTAAAAGCAAAGGTTGTCGTTGAAGACACAAAAGGAATCCCAAGTTTTAACGCTACAATCTTTCCCCATACAGCCATGGAATCTGCAACAATACAATCTGGTTTTAATTCTTTCATATGTTCGCACACTGCATCATCCAGAGCTAATGTAGTATCCACCAATATCTGTGTTGAAAAAGCCAAATCTTTTCCTATTCGGGCTCCGTCTTTCGCATCTAATCGCTGTTCCTGATCGTATTCATCACAAGAAATAAAAGTTGCTCCTGTGGATTCAATCTTTTCACGCATCATATTATAGGAATAGTAGAAAACCTCATGTCCCCTGCAGATAAGCTCGCGGACAACACCTAATGTAGGATTTGTATGCCCGTGTGCTGGAATACAAAAGAAAACGATTTTACTCATATCAACTCACCATCCTTTAGGAATCCATTTCTGAAAAAATCCTTGCGATATATTCTTTTTGTATTTCCTTTGGCAAAATTGCCAAGCCTCTTTTTTCATCACCTAAAACTAAAATTTCCATTCCTGGCTGAAGATCAAATAAATTTCTTGCTTCTTTCGGGATAACAAATTGACCTTTTTCTCCTATTTTAACCATCCATGCATATTTTCCATTATTAACTTCCATAAGCGCCTCCAAAAATATGATTTGTATGAATAATCATACCATTTCATCATTCCAAAATCAATATATATTATTATTTTCAACTTATTTGTACAAATAAAATAGGAGTCCACGCATGAACTCCTATGGGCTATGGGCATCTCAAGGTTCCATAGCACAACCATATTGAATTATAACGTATTTGCAACAACAGTTCATTTGCCAATTTCATCAGCATACTTCCAAACATAACCACCTGCATGCTTCTGAACACCTTTTGCCGCGTCTCGTATACTCTTGGAGTTTACACCAGTTTCACGTACAGCTTGTGCAATAGTATTATATCGTTTGATTAAAGTCATATCATCCGTCAATTGCAAAATAGCACGCCCTGTTGTTTTCGTAGAAGTCTCTGAAATAATTTTTATATTTTCATTTTTTATCTGTTCTTTTTCTAATTTCTTTTTTTCAGCCTCTTGCTGTTTGTATAACAATTGTATTGCTTTCTCTCGTCGAGCTTCTAAACGACTAACATTTATTCCATTTTTCCTTTCACGAGCAATGCCTTCGTCTAAAATATCTATTTCGTTTGCATAGTCTTTCAATTTATGATATGCCATTGCATAAGAGTCATAAAGAACCGGAGCATCATATCCATTATATCTTGCCTGATCAAACAGTTTGATTGCTTCTTCCACATTTCCCTCTTTACGTAGATTATCTCCTTTTTCCCAAAGCGGATATCCTTCATCATAGCCCTTTTCCCAATTATTTTTATTGCGAATACCAGATAATGGAACTCTATTATGAATAGGCTGAATAATGATATCTTCTCTAGAGATTCGAGATTTATCATTAGAATTCTCTATGGTTTCCGAAACAACTTTCTCCGTCATTTTTCTCTTTTCAGCACTTTCAAGAAACGCTGCAACATCCATATCAGAAAGATGGTTTAACATAGCTGGACTGTTTTTATGTTCTGCTTCATATCGCTTATTATATTTAAAATAATCCAATGCTGACTTACGACATTTCGCATAAATGTCAAATAGATATGATTCCAACGGCTCCAATTCGAACGGACTATTGAAATATACTCTTACATAATCCGAACCACCTTCACTCATTGTACATGGCTCTATATTACAATTTAGTTTTCCAACACTTGACGTTTCAACAATAATGTATTTTCCCTTTTTGGCACATTTAAATTTCAAAATGGAATATAGGTAACTTACATCAACATAATTGCTACTGTTTTTATAAAACCCTAACCATTTAGAATCACCACCATTTTTCATGATGCAATTCTGAATGTAAGCACATATCTCCATTTCTTCGACACATGGTTTACTTTTTTCTAAGTTTCTTAATCTTTTTTCTTCTTCTTTTTCTTCTATTTGCAGTAAGTTCCAAAGAATTTTCCCACATATTTCTGCATCTGTAACAGCTCTATGAGATTGATTATTAACAAGGTCAAAATACATAGCAACCGTATCTTGTTTATAGTTATGCAACCCTTTGATCAAGCTACGAGAAAGTGAAAGTGTATCTACATAAGAAATTTTCCCATCATATCCAAGACGCATTAATGTTTCTGAAAGAAAATTCATATCAAAAGACGCATTATGTGCACATATAGAAGTTTGTTGTTTTAAAGCATCTCCTAGAAATTCTACTAGTTCTGCAAACACAATATTTTCTTTTGGCGCATTTTGAACCATTTCATTCGTGATATGATTAATGGCAGTCGCACAGTATGGAACAAACACCTCTGGATTTACTAACGAAGTATAGCTTTGAGTAATTTCTCCATTTTCAAACAAAACGGCAGCCACTTCGATTATCTTATCATTCATCGGGCTTAATCCTGTTGTTTCCACATCGAAAGCAATATAGCGTTCTTTCAATTCTTTAACTGTATCGTAATCCACTTGCTTTTTATATGTACCAATATATCCCCTTTTGATTTGTTCTTTTATTACAGCTTCCGTTTTCTGTACAATTTTTTGTTCTATTGTTTTTTCTTGTTCAACTTGTCTTTCAGGTATACTCCGTTGTGTTTCTTTTTTCTTGAATATTTTATCAAATAACCCCATCTCAATCCTCCTATCTTTTCCTCTGCAACATATGCACCATCAGTTTCTGAAATAATTCCTGCTCATATTCATCCAAATCCATACCCGTATTTCGAAATATTCCCATAACGATTCCAGCCATATCTGTTTCATTAAAACTTGGTTTCTTCTTTTTCTGCAACAATGCTTGATTTTTCATAGAAGCCATCTTTTTCTTTAATTCATCCGTACTAATATCTTGTTGTGGTACATCGTATTCTTTCTTGATATCTTTCAACATAGACAAGAAAATACTTTTAATTTTTTCAAGGTCAGCTTCAGTTCCGGTAACCTTTTCTGCACTAAGTCTACGAACATCATGCTGTCCTTCAATTTTTTGTTCCGGATGTTCCCTTATAAAGTCTTTTATGTCTGCAGTTCCAATATCTATAATTGCATTTCTGGCTGCGAAACCTGAATTATGAGATTCTGCAAAATAAGCATTTGCTGTATCAAGAAGCACAGGAAAATATGGATGTTCTAACATTTTACTCAATATGTTTCCATCCATTTTCCCTTGTAATAAGTGAAGCAATGCTTTATTGGTAAGCCCTAATCCTTCCAACTCCACATTTTTTCTAATTCGAACATCTGATATGCACAGTAAATAATCTGTTGAGACATTATAGTATTCTGCAAATTTTATAACCAAATCATGGCTAACTGCTTTTGTTTCTCCACGTTCAATACGACTTAATACAGAGGCTTGGATATTCAGTTCATCCGCAACTTCCTTTTGTGTTTTTCCTGTTCCATTACGGAGATCACACAGTCTCTGATGAATATTATCCGCCGGTAGTGATTTCATTATAATCATCCTTTCAAATTGCTCTATAAACGCAATTAAGACATTTTATTTAATATTTCTTCCTTCTTTCAAAGAGTGAACAGCTTTAATAAAATCTTCCTCTTTTATAATATTTTCTGAGGATACTGTAAAAGAAAAGTCATTAGAGAACACTTTTGATAGATCAATTGTTCTTCTAATTGAGTTATAAGCAGCCTCCGATGCCACAAACGCAATTTCTGCACCTGTACTTCCAACTAAATATTCTTCAACAAATTTATCCCTATCAAACATTTCTTCAACTGGCATCTTTGATGTATGAATTCTAAAAATTGCTTTACATCCATCTAAAGAAGGTTTTTTGATTTCTATAACGTAGTCAAAACGTCCAGGTCTTCTAACAGCTTCGTCTATCATATCTATTCGATTAGTCGATGCAATTACACAAATTTTATTTGCATCGTCCATACCATCCATAAGGGTTAACAATTGATTTACAACTGTCGCCATATGTGGATTAGATTCTGCATCTCTTTTTAATGAGATTGAATCAAATTCATCGAAATAGACAACCGACGGGGCCAACTTCTTAGCTTCATCAAATATCTTTCTCAGGTTTGATTCAGATTCCCCTATGTATTTATTCAAAATTTCCGGTCCATTTACAGTTATGAAGTGTGCATTAATCTCATTTGCTACAGCTTTTGCAAGTAATGTTTTTCCACATCCTGGAGGACCATATAAAAGAATTCCTTTGTGGGGTTTAATATGATAATGTTCAAAAACAGCGGGCAGAACAAGAGGCAATTCTATCACTTCACGAACATGCTGTACAATTTCATCGATACCACCTATATCGGCAAATGTAACAGTTGGTACTTCCTTCTGTTCCTGCTCTGTTTCGTCTTTTGAGGAATTCAAAAAATCTAAGGCAGACAATCTCCATGAAGAATCTTCTTCCTTTTCTCTCGGCTTTATGCCTATTATTTCTGTTTGTTGCATTCCCCAAGGAGCTTCTCTGTATTTATATTCCCATTCACAGTCTTTTTCATCGGTTACATTGATTTTATCTGGAAGTAATGCAATAGCATCTTGCAACCGTTCCATAGAAAAACATTCACAAATTTCAGCATGCGTTTCTGACGCCTGCTTTAACAAATGATTTAATATTCTGTCTTTATCAACAACCCATTCCCCATTATCAAAATAACCATATTCATACCAATAGGGGTTGCTTCTATAATGATAATAAGAGCCTTTTCTTAGCTGAATTACATTCAATAGCTTACATCCCCATCCCATGTTGTCGTAACAATATTCGTTACAGTTTATACAGGATTTACAGTTTTTTTCGCATTCGAATATTTCTAATATCGTTTCAATCTGTTGCCAAGATGAACATGCTCCATCAATATAATATTCTGTTTTACTCCAATTTTTAATAATATCAAGAATCAGCCTTATCTTATTTTGATTTTCTTTTAATTCATCTAATGTTAAACATAAAGTATTAATTGATTTTTCCTGATTGTATCCATTCATCCCTTCACATTGTAAACAAACTGAATCATAGTATTTAGATGAAGATTTATAATAGACTATTTTTATTTCAAGCTGTTTTCTCTCAAATCCTTCGCTCATCTTACGCACCCCGTCAAAATTAATCAAATTACTATTTCTTATATATTTTATCTCATCCGTTTCATTATCACAATTGCAAATTTGCAATTTCTCACCTCTCAGTCATTGTCAAATTGCAATCGCCGTGAATATGCAAGACACTTCCAAAATCCGTGTTATCCTCGCCTTATCAAAAGAGCAGAAATTGCTCTCGAACCTTGACAATTAGAGAAACCAGAATCTGAGGTAAGCATATAATGACACTCACATCTAATCGGTGAAACTACTTGGGGTGGCTCGGCAACCAACGGCGAGTTATGGGTTCGTCCATAAGAGGAACGTGAAAAACCGTTCGCCAAAGAAACTGGAATCTCGACTATCGATAATGCTGCAAATGGGACTTGCAACAATAGGAACAGGAATTCATATATTGAATCAAGAATGCCCCGGCATTCTTGGGCGAGATGTGCACTGCGGTAACAGTATCTACCTATGCACATCTCTGCCATCCGCCGGAGGCATAATTGAGAGACAACGTCTCTCAATTTATAAGGCAGAGGGGATGTGATAACACTTGAGTAAACCAACCTATTATCTTTGGAAAAATGATTTTTCATCACAAGAAGAATATGAAACAGCAAAGGAAAAATATAGGGAACTGGGATTTCGAGTTGTCACATATCTGGATGGACAGAATGATAAGAATATTCACGATGGATTAAAGGCAGTTATTAAGAATCACTATGGTAATATCAGCAGTTGATACATTTTCTTTTAAAACGTATTTATTATTTACATTATTCATGTTAATATATTTCATATACAGAAAGGAAGTGAGTCTATGAACGCTGGATATGTACGTCTATCAAGAGATGATGACAAACGAAACTACGTTTCTATCGAAAATCAGAAATTAATTATTAACCAATTTGCGGCAGAAAGTAACATGGTTATCGACCGCTGGTATGAGGACGATGGGGTGTCTGGATATAAATTTGACCGTCCAGGCTTCAATCAATTAATGGAAGATTTAGATAAGGATGTAGATCGAGTATTTGTCAAAGATTTTTCCCGTCTTGGGCGTCACAATGCCAAAGTACTTCTTCTTCTCGATGATTTTCAGGAACGTGAAAAACAACTGATTGTAATAGATGATAATTATGATTCTATGCAGGCAGATGATGATACGATAGGTATCAAAACATGGTATAATGAGAGATATGTAAAAGATACCAGTAAAAAAATAAAACGTGCTCTTGGAGCTCGTCAAAAAGAGGGAACACTCATGACTCAGCCACCATTTGGATATAAACGAAATGAAAAAGATAAATCCATCATTGAAATCGTACCGAAAGAAGCCGAATACGTAAAAATGGTCTACGACCTTTATCTGAAAGGTTCCGGCTATCGTATGATTGCCAACCATCTGACAGAAAAGAAAGTTCCGACTCCTTCTATGGTCCGTCACGAACGAGAACTGGAAGAAGGAAAAGTCACAAAACGTCAGCTTGCTACAGAATGGTCCGATTCCATGGTAAAAGATATGCTTGACAATGATTTTTATATTGGTACGCTTCGTCTGCGGAAACGTGCACGCTCTACTGTTCACGGAAAAGACAAGCGAGTACCAAAGGATGAACAGTATGTTTTTGAAAACAATCATCCTGCTATCATTAATAAAGCTTCTTTTGATCTGATTCAGGACATGAAGGAAAAACGTGTGAAGAATAATTATCGTGGAAGTCGTGGACAATGGATTGGTTCTGAAATACCGAATCCATTTGGAAGTTGTCTGTTCTGTAAGGACTGTGGAAGTCGTTTAACTCCAATTAAGAGAACTACTTCCAGCAGAGAACGCAAGTATTATATCTGTACTACTTACAACACAAAAGGTAAGCGGTACTGTTCCAAAGCTCATCTGATTGAAGAAGATGATTTAATGGAAGACGTTGTAACTTATATCAAGCTGTGTCGTAATGCCTTATCAGAAGTCATTGCAACCTATGATATGAAAGATTTTGATTCTGAAAAGAGAACTGTTGAAGAAAAACGTACTGAGATTCAAAACAATATTTTAGAACGCAAAAAACAATTAAAAGTTCTTTTTACACAGAAAGTCAGAGATTTATCCAATGCTCATGGGAATGAAGATATCGTAAACGAAACTTATGATGCCCTGCAGCAGGATATTCTTTCACAAATTCATGGATTGGAATTACAGTTAAAAGAATTAAATGATACCAGTCTTGAAAATGAAGATGTAAAAGAAAAACTAGAAAACGCATTGCAGGTCGTAGATAAAATCATTGAAAAGGGCGTTCTTGACCGTAAAGATATCGAAATCTTAATCGAACGTATCGAAGTGGATGAAGAAGGACTTCCTGAAATCGAATTAAAGTATGGTCTGTCTGGACTGATTCAATATAGCCCAGCGCAGGAAATGAATCGTCGAGAAAACGAAATCATTTATCAGACCATGCGCCTGATTTATGAAGAGGAACGTGGGTTTACCTCTGCAAAATATTTATCCAAAGCACTTACCGATATAGGATATCCGAAATCCAAGAAAAGTGTTTTAACTTATATTGGACTTATGGTGGATATGGGAATCGTAGAGCCAAGCGATAACTCATTGAAACCATATACGATAGTGAAAAGTAAAGAAGAATTACAGGAGATTATGAATAACTTCTTCTATGAAAATCTTGCTGATAACACAATAAACTCAGCATATGACCATGATTTACATGGATGTGGTGTCAACAGGCGGCATGCCGCAGATGGTATTTGAATATATTTTAAAACAGAATGGAATTGATCCGGAAAAGGACCTGGAAATCAACCAGAGTATCGATTTTGGCTCAAC
>CAZUVY010000082.1:0-11862 GCA_964623905.1 uncultured Faecalimonas sp. | reverse complement strand
TCATGGCTATCTTTCTATTTTCGGTATAATCTATTTTTCGGTATAACCAATTTGTTTTGAAATGAGTGAAATTCGTAGGAAATAGACCTGTTTTAAAGAAAAGGAGGGCACAATGCAACAGGAAAACAAGAGAGAGACAGCCGGTGGTGTGTATGATAAAGTTGCTATGGAAGCAGAGGAAGCGAATAGAATCGGTTCTGAAGTTTATGATAGTAGGGGGGGCATGGAGTTTAAGGCGAAGACAGAAGGGTGTTTTCGTCCAATTAACGGACTGAGTGCTACAGAAATTGAAGAACTGGTGGAGGAGTATGTAAATACCAAGTTAGTTGAAAATGATTTTGATGCATCCCTACGTGACGTAGTATTAACTGGTAGCCGATGTCGAGGTTTGGAAGGAAAGCATTCGGACTTGGATGTGGTAGTGGAGTACATCGGTGATGATAGAGAAGATGATATGTTTAATCTGCTTCACGAAGACAAATTTACCATTGGTGGCGTGAAGATTGACATCAATCCTATTACTGCAAATAAGTCCGGCACGCTGGAGGAATATCTGCCCGGCGTGGAAAAGTACTTGGAGGAAAAACGGCAGAGGATGTCTGTGAGAGAAAAGCTTAAGGAGAAGAAAACTGCGATTCAGGAACAGAGCGGAAAAGCAGATAAGGGTAGTAGGAAGAAAAGTGAAATTGTGAGATAAGGGAGATTGGATTAATGGGCGAAGTTGTAGCCTGAGGAGACTGTGGCTTCGACTTTTTTGAGATTTTTGACGCTGTTGGCCGGTTTACGTGTTTGGCTTTACACCTTTGCTTTGTGTTGGTGGAATTTCGAAATTCACATTACGGTCTTAGATCTTAGATTAGTACGTAGTGTTGGAGAAAAACTAAAGAAATGCAAAGATATCTGTGATTTTGTGTATTTTTATGATATAATTTATGCGTGGGAATGTTTTCAATCAACTTTGAAGGAGATCAACTATGAGACTAATAAGCTATAATAGACTTTTTAAGCTAATGATAGATAAAGGGATTAAGAAGACAGAGTTGGCAAAGCTGGCAGATATCAGTCAAACAACTCTAGCGAAGCTATCAAAGAATCAATATGTATCAATGGATGTGTTGGTAAAAATATGCGACAGTTTGGACTGTACATTTGATGAGATTATTGAACTTGTAAAGGTTGATGAAAAAGATACTAATAATACGAACGGAGGAGCAGTACGTGAAGAACAGTAGGAATGCAGATAGTACTGTTGCGATAGAGGAATATGTGCCGGATTTGTCTGAGGAGTATCAGACAAGATTTACGGCATTGGTTGAAAAGCTTGAAGGTACATTACCGCATAATAGAAATTATTTGTTAGAAGAGGAATTGAAAAGGATAGGAATTGAGAGCATTTCCGAATGTGCCGATATTGATTTGCTTAAGTATATGGCAAGTATTAGCTTGCTCAAAGATTTATCGTTACAAGGCTGGCAGTTTGGGGCTGAGTCTGGGAAGCTACATTTATTTATGAATGAAGATAATTTGGATGATAAGGCACATATACGTTATCGTCTAAGTGCGGAAAGAAATGCTCAGTTTAAGACGGAGAGTATAAAAAGATTTATCATCAGGATGGAAACCCAACGATTATTTAATGGTGAACAAGTATCTATTAAGAACCTGATAGGAAGTAAGGATGCATTAATCCAAAGCATACGCGAAGGAAGTAAGGTTTGCGACCCATACATACAGTTAGTAACACAAGATAAGGATGAGTTTACTGGGATTGAGTTATCCGATATCTGGAGATATTTCAGATACACTTGGGCCATCCCATATAAGACAATGCCTGGAAGAAATCTTTTTTATTTAGTTAGAGACCGTGCTCAGAGATATCATCCGATTATGGGGATATTTGCATTGGGTAACTCGGTATTAAATCTTTCTGTGAGAGATGAAGATATAGGATGGACTGTTGAAGCTATAAAAAAGAATATGCAGCAAAAAGCGGATGTTTCTTTTTGTGAGCAAGAGGTGGCTGGAACTGATGGTGGAAAGATAAAGGCGAAAATAGTAAAAACACTGGAAACAGATGAGGAATATGCCATTCGTATCCAACATTATTCAAATAAAATAATGCCGCTGTTAATTCAAAACATTGATGACGCTATAGGTGATATATATACAAAGGATTTGGGATATCATAGAAATACTAAGTACCCGAAAACGGAGTATATAGAAGATCTTATTAATCAGGCGATTGAGTTGGAGGCATTGTCAATTAATAATAAGAATAATGAAAAGAATCCTAATTGGATTGAGGAAACACAAAAGCCATTATTTAAGAAAAAGAGAGCTACTGAATTAGCAAAGCTGCTAAAGGCGAAAAAGATATTTGTAGAGGCTCCGTATGAGGATAATACAGAGAAACTTCAATTTCTGTTATCAAAGGATGAGGGACGACAGGCAATAACTACTGCGTTGATAGCAAACAGAAAATGTAAGATTGGTTCTAATATGATGGATATAATTGTTTGTGGTTCAATTCCACCTTACAACGAATTGTTAGGAGGAAAGTTGGTTAGTATCTTGGCGTGTAGTCCGACTGTTATTAGGGATTATACACATAGGTATGCACAGCAGGTAAGTGAGATAGCATCTCGAATGAAGGGACAGCGTGTGGTAAGAGATAGCCGGTTGGTATATTTAGGAACTACAAGCCTTTATGCAATAGGGAGTAGCCAATATAACCGGATAAAGGTTCCATTGCAAAATGGTTCGAAACTTGAATATAAAAGAATGGGAATAACGGAAGGCTTTGGAACAGTGTATTTTTCAAATGAGACCTCTTCAATGTTTTCACGAATATTAGAAATTATTGATGGGGGAAAGAAAATAAACCATGTATTTGGCGAAGGTACGAGTCCAAGATTTCGAATGATTAGTAGAGGGCTGAAAGCCATTGGAATTAGAGCGGATGCTTTTTTGAAGCACTATTCACCAAGAATTGTATATTCAATAAATCTTGCAAGTAATACTAATGAATTTCTATTAGGAATAGACCAAGATGTAGAGTATGGCTTTGATATTGAGGATAATCAAGATGTTCAAGCGCATACTCAGTACTTAATTGATTATTGGTATAACAGATGGCTCGAAATGAGACTAAAATCTGTTGATATTGAAAAGAGGCTTGAAGCATTCGACATAATGGAGGTTTTGTTAAGCACTAAATTCTAGGAGTATTCTTAGTGCAATAAATAAGAAAGAATAGAGAGGGTAGCTATGGGTAATTTGGATTTTGTTAAAAAATTATATAATGGTAAGAATTGTTACTCCGACCATATGAGTGACGAAGAACTCGAACTTATCCATATATATTCAAAGGTAGAGGATATTATTTTAGAGCTATTGGAATCAAAGAAAATTGTATTCTTAACTGGAAACCCGGGAGATGGAAAGACATTCTTGATAAAGAGACAGCTTGAAAAAATCAAAGCATTAAATGCATATATTGAAACAGATTTGAATAGAGTTGCAAATTATGAAGAGGTTGCGAATAAGCTTGTTGAGTGCTATGAGCATGAGATACCAGCAATTGTTGCAGTTAATGAGTATCAGTTTTACCAGTTGTGTAAGATTATGAAGAGGATTAACAATAATATATACACTGAAACGATGAACGTTAAGAAAGATTGCATTATTTATGATATTCCTAATGTTTCGATTAAGAGAATTGTAATTGTTGATTTAAATGAAAGAAGCTTGCTGGATAAGGATAGAGCATTAACGGAAGAGGTTATAGAAAGAATTTGTAGCCTCTTGAAGGCAGAAGATATTCAGAATGCGCAGCTTAAAAGAAATCTAGCTGCAATAGAGAAAAGAGAAATCAGAAGTCAATTGATTAAGATAATAGAACTGGCAACTACAAGCTGTGAGCATTATGCAGTCAGGGATATCTTAGGGGCAGTTTCATTTATTTTGACAGCGTGTACCTTGGAAGAATATGAAGGCATGCCATATTATGATGCTGTTTTTGAAAGCACAAATCCTTTATTGGAAACAGTAAAACAGTTTGATCCAATATATTTGTCTCATCCTGTAATGGATGAAGCATTATGGAATGGTGAAATTAAAGAAAAATGGCTTCTTGGTGCCCCGACAGAATGGCCAAGTGCAGAAAAGTACGAAGAGAATGTTGAGGGTGCTGTTGAATGCTTTAAATCAATTAAAAGAAAGTATTATTTTGAAAATGAAGCCGGTGCTAATTTATTTATGCTACAGCCGGATGAAATTAAAAGATGTACTGAAATTTTTACTTTATTTGAAACACAGAAAAAACAAATCAAGGAACGGATAATCAGAGGGTTGAATAAGCTTTTCTTACCGTCCAGTGATGATAAGAAGCTATTAAGAATTTGGACAACACATAGATATGATTTAAGTGTTGACGCAGGGGTAGCAATCTCTAGTAGATATATAGATGCAAGTGAACTGGAAATTAAGATGCCTAAGCCTAACGATTGGATGGAAGGAATAGAATATGTTCCAAATCATGTGGTGCTCAAGCCACGTGAACAAGAAAATCCAGTACTGATATTAGATGTAGATTTTTTAAGGACACTGGATGCGGTTGAAGCAGGATACCCCATAGGCCTGTTGGCACCTCAGTATGAGCAGACTGCTGCTAGATTTTTGCGACAATTGGACGATTATAATCTGACGGAAGACAATGATGATGGAGAAATTATTATAGCTAATAGGAAGAAAAGCTATAAAAAATCTATTTACGTGATTGATAATAAATACAGTTTCGAGGAGGAAGACTAATGGCAAAGAACGATAAGATAGAAAGCCTAGGCAATGAAGTTTGCAGGGATTTTTTAGGGTTTACACCGACCTCAGATTCAACAAAGCCTCCTCATATCGCAAATGGCTTATTTAGAGAATGCACAGGAGAGAATTGCGATTTTAGAGATGTGCATGAATGGATATTAAGTGAAAGGAGGAAAAAGGCAACTACTTCAGAGGAAATAGTAAAGAAATATGATGAGATTCTTTTAAAAGGAACTAATGAGAATCCTGCAAATATTAAGCAGATTAGATTTTTGTTCGAAGAGATTTTTAATCCGGATCATACGATATATCCCAATTATGATCTTTCAGTTGTTAATATCAGTTCTCACTGGTTGGTTAAGAAGAGTGTTCCGGCTGAAGCAAGAATAGGAAGATATATTTTTGAAATTTTGGCGAAAAAGATTGATGGAAAAATGTCGCCAATACTTGAGCTGTTAAAAAAATCATTGGAGGTTGATGATGATGACCTTACAAGAATTTTAAAGCCGATTATAGTATTTCCTTCTGATAAAGAGAAAAGAACAGTTAATGGCGTGAATTATCCAGAAGACAGTGAAGTGAAATGGGATAGTTGTAAAGAAACTATTAGGAAAGGTTTTGATAACCTTGCGAATACAATGATAAAGGTTGGAGATGATAAAAATTCCCTGCTTGTACTAGAAAGAATAACAAATTTCACATGCTTTTCAGCTTTTTTGTATTTAGTTAATGCACATTCAGCTGTTTATGGAGGCAAAAGAATACCAATACTTATTGACTCTGGTGAAAATTTGGAATCAATCAAGAAGGCAAGTGAGCAGTGTTTTGCCTATGCAAAAACGGCAGTGGAGGACTATTTTATTGAATCATTAAATTGTATTTTGCATATGGAGATTGCACATAATAGCAAAGATGCATGTCTGGAATGGATTAAAAGAATGAATTTTAAATCACAAACCAGAGAAGAGGAAATAACCAGTGCAATAAATAGTTATTTTGAGAGCTTTTGTGAGGATGAGGATGAGCCTATACATGCACTGGCTCATGCAATACAGATTATTTTATATACATTTGATTATAAAAATAATTCGCCTTCTGAGTTTTGTAGAGTGCTTGGAACCAGATGTGGACTGGCTGGACCAAGAGGTAATGCGTCAAAGAAACGGTATTTGGTTAATAGCTTTACCCTTGAAACCATTACATATAGTCTGCTATCAGATGATGATATAGAAGATGGGGTGGAATTGCGTGAATTAAGTAAAAAAGCTTTAGATGCATATTATATATTATTAGGTGCCGATGTTGATAATGAGTATCGAATATTAGAAGAGGTTAATATTGCACAATCGACTCCAGGTGATTTGCGAGGCGATTTGGCACTAAATGCGCAGAAATTAGCTGATTTATATATAGCATTGGGGTTGGCACATAGGTATGCAGATGGCGTAACACTTATAGGAAGGAGACAGTAAATGGCAGCTAGATTATTAACGAAGGTTGTAACAAAAATTGTAAACAGTAAAGAAAAGACTGGAGCCTATGGTGTTTCAATTTTAAATTTACCTCGCTTTGATTATGGAGAATTTGTACAGAGTTTAAGGGGAGAAAAAGATAAACAAGTTTTTTTTCTTGGATTTACTTATGAGGATGAAAATTCATTAAAGGATTTATTACCAATAATTGAAAATGTAACCTACTCCTTTAGTATTGAGGAGGCTGAAGAATCAAGAAATAGTGGTAATGAAGATATCTTTCGAGTATTAGTGATTAAGAGAGCAGAAATTGAAAAGCTTTCCTCCTTGAGGTGGTTTCACGAGGTGACAGTTGATATGGTGTATAATCAAAGCTGTCAATATGTGATGGACGAACTGGAAGAGACAAATTCTGTAATTATTTCACTGATACATGCTTTAAAAAGAAAATCTATAAGAGATGTATTGGGCTTTGAGAGAGTTCTAGAATATTTGCAGGAGTTAATGTATGCTCCATTAGAGGAATTACCAAATAGAATCAAGGATTCCTATTATAAGCTAGGATTGCTTAGGGATAATTCACTTGATGCTGGGAATCCTTCGACAGAAGATATTGTATCCAGAATAAAAAAGAACCATAGACTTGTTGAAAGAATCGGTAACCTTGAGCAGGCAGAAAGGCAGAGCATAACGAACTATTATGCTAACGGAGAAGGAAACAAGTCTGTTCCGAGATTGATTTTGCAGTATTATGCTAAAAAAGATTTGCAGTTATTGAATCAAATGGAGTTTAGTGAGGTTGAAGAATGTTTAAAGGCGGCAAAAAAGAAGCCAGGAAATCCACCGAAGCCAAAGAATAAAACTAATACCATTAATCCCACATCTATGGCGTCACAAATGATTTTTGAAGGAAACGCACAACAGATTCATGATGTATTAGCGCAGCTTGAACAAAAGGTTGATAATAGAAGCAATAATGGAAAGCGTGAGAGGGTTGATATAGAAGTAGATGGAACAAAAATGCAGATTAAAGCGGAGCCCATTACAGAACGTATCGCAACAGAGCTGACGGATGAAACAGATTACGGTGGAATTATTTATGCCGATGTTCAATCTCCAGATGAAGCAATAGCAGATATTGATAAATATGAGTATTTGCCATTTACAGAAAATCTGTTGGATAGAGTTTGGGAAAGCCTTCGCAAAATCGGGGATTTAGTGGCAGATGGGGAAAGCATTTCTCAAGCTTTAAGGAATTATCTCGATGCACGTAAGAAAATTAATAAATATAGAATGAGACTTCAGGATGCACCTATGTTTCCCGTTCTGGCAAATAAGGAAGCATTTACAGAATATTTGGTAGCATATGAGAAGCTTCTTATTTCAATAAATAGTGATTTTTCAAAGATTTGGCAAATAGCACCTTCAAATGCAAAGGAAATTGTAAACACTATTATTTCCATGGACAATATATTTGTAGAAGGCGAAAATAATTTTCATGCTATGCCAACTCCGTTAAATCCGTTATTTCTTTGGAAATATATTAAATTAGCTGATGAAATATTGGATAGTAAAGGAGTAGAGAGTACAGAAGAAAGTAGTCTTTCTGAAAATGATAAAAACTTTATTATTAGAAAAGCGGATGATATTCCGGACCCTCTATCCGTTATGTTGCTGCCTGCAACAGTTCACAGAAGCGGAGGAGAATTCTTGCCGTTGACGGGAAGAATTGGGAATATACCCATTTATTCGACTAATAAACAAATCAACCAAAGTGAAAGTGGAATAGATGCATTAAAACAGAGCATCACCCGCTATCTGTGCTTGTATCCGCATGCAGGTATGATGCTTAAAATTAGCATTATTGATCCACCGTCAGTTGAACTTATGGTGTCGATGTTAAAAAAGCTTAATAATGATAGGGAATTTAATATATCTGGAATAGATGTTTCTATTTATAGAACAAAGGAAGCAACAAATGACTGGATTGAGATTAACGATGACTCCATCAATGACGGAATGCTAGGGCAGGTAAAAGGCAAAAGAAGTTTAAATTTCCGACTGAAAATTGGTAGTAAAAAACAGGTGTATTCTAGAATTCTTTCGGATATGAAGGATGACCAGCATATAATGATTATCTTTGATCCAAATGAAGTAAGAACAGAGGTAGTCAAGAATGATAAGCTGATACACATTCATCCGCTATGTATACCTAAGGTTTATAAGTATAATCCTGTTGATGAGGTGGTGGAGATTAGGCCAGCTAATGAAGGAGATGTATTTTCTACCTATGGAAGTATTGTAGAAAAATTGAACGAGCATCCGTCAAGCTTTAGTCACACAAGCAGTATTTTTAATACACCAATTAAAAGGGATACCTATGACTTAATGTTAAATAAAGCAGATTGGCTTATTATTTTGGACCAAAACTTAAAGAGCTGGGATATTTCACTTCGCGCAGCAAGTGAAAAATTGTTTTATAGAGAGGATGAGTATCGTTCTATAGGCATTTATTCTAAGAACTGTAAAAAGTTTATTAAGGGCTATAGAGATGCAGTATGCAAATTGGGTAATTTTGTACCACAGGAAAAAGGTATTGCAAATATTATTAGTGCTATCCGATCTATAAACGATGATGGCTTACTAAGCATTGTATCTCATGGTTCAAATAGGATTTTTGATGCTAATCATGGGAAAGGAAGTTTAGGGCTTGCCATTGCTGCAATACATTATCTTAGAAAATATCCGAATGCTATTTTGGTCGGTTTAGATACTCAATTAGCACAGGAATGGTTGTCTGGAAGAGACGATAATCAGTTGCCTGATTTAATAGGAATTCGCTTAGACGAGATGGCAGTCGATATTGTAGAGGTTAAAACCTATAGGGATAATGACAATGCTTTTATTATTGATAGTGATACAATATCGGGTCATGCAGTTGCACAATCTACAGTTTTGGAAGGGCTGATAAAAGAAATATTTGGTTCGACAGAACGGATAACCACTGTTTCAAGAAGAGAAATTCTTAGAGAACAGGTATACGAAACATTGTTTCAAACGGAAATGGATTCATACAAAAAGCATGAGAGAGCGAATCAGCTAAATGCGTTGTTTGCGGGTGAGTATAAGATTAAAGTATCTAAGCAGATATGTTTTGTAGACTTTGAAAATGGAGATAGTAGCGAAAAGACATATAAAGGTAAAGATGAGCATGCTGGAAACGATTACTTATTGAATATAGTGGGAAGTCGAGAAATACAGGCAATCATTTCCGCAGTTGAATATGTTTTAGATGTGACGAATAATTCAAGTGATTCTGAAATAAGAGATGTAGAACAGTCAGAGCATACTGAACAAATTCTGGCTAAAGAGCAAGGTGCAAGTACATTCGAGACAGAAAGTGAAAGTTCTTCGGAGGCTGCAGTTCATTCAGATGAAGCTGTAATGACAGAAAATGAGCAAGAGAAAATTGCAGAAAAAGAGCGAATTGTCGAAAAATGCAATAGACTCAATAAGGTATTTAAGGATTATGGAATTTCTGCACTGCCGGTGAAGCCAGAATTGACACAGGAAGCTTCTCGTTTCACACGATTTACAGTGGAGCTTAAGTCCGGTGAAACGGTTAGAGCACTCGAAAAATCGAAGGCGGATATTGGTATTCAACTCGAAGCGAACGGAGAAATATTAGTTAATCATATAAGAGGTACAAAATATATTTCTGTTGATGTTCCATTTGCAGGGGCTGGTAAGCCTATTAAGTTAGTAGACCATTTGGAGATGTTAGACGGAGATAAGCAAAAGCTTAATATTGTAGCAGGACAAACACCTGATGGTAAGTTTGAGATGCTTGATATTTCTAAGGCTCCACATCTCTTGGTGGCTGGAACTACAGGCTCAGGAAAAACAATCTTTTTATACTCGATAATTGTAAGTTTGTTGCAACAGTTCAATAAGGATGAAATTGAATTTTTAATTGTAGACCCTAAGCAAACAGATTTTGTATTTTTTGAGGATTTACCTAATTTATATGGTGGAAAAGTAATTACAGATGCTGAGGAAGCATTGGAGATGCTAAATCGAATAAATAATCAAGATAAAGAGGAAAGAATGCAAAAAATTCGAGCTTGTAGAAGTCGTGACATTAATTCGTACAACGAAAAAAATCCCAATAATAGGATGAAACGATTGGTGGTTATTATCGATGAGTATGCGGATTTAATTCAGACCGCAGAGATGCAAGGAAGCAGGAAGGAATTTGAACGTTCATTATCTATGCTCGCACAAAAGGTTCGCTCATTGGGTATTCATTTGATTATTGCAACACAAAGGCCTAGTGCCAATATTGTAACTGGCGTATTAAAGGCTAATATTCCATATAGAATTTCCTTCAGACTTCCATCACACACGGATTCGCAAACGATATTGGATATGTCCGGTGCGGAAAATCTGTTGGGGATGGGCGACATGCTAATGGTTACAGAGAGTGATGTTAAACGTATGCAAGGATTATTTATCACGGAGGAAGAATTGACAGAATTTGCAGAAGGGTATATGAATCGCTGATGGAAGAAATGTATGAAATAGGATATTTTGTGAGGGAAGAGAAAAATCGATTTATTTGTACAGTTAATGTCCGGGGTGAAAATATTGAATGCTATATTCCTTCATCCTGCAAGCTTGGGAATTTTTTCAAGCTTGCGGGCAAGGAGGTTGTACTGCGAAAAAATTTGGCCGCAGATGCAAGAACAAAATATGCAGTATTTGCAGTCAAGCATAAGTATAACTATATTGTATTAAATACATCGGAGGCAAATAAGGTTATTTTTAATTCTTTAAGAAGAAGACTTTTTGCATATATGGGGAAAAGAAGCAACCCGCAGAAGGAAATCGTAGTTGACGGATATAAGACAGATATTTATTTGCCAGGGGAGGATACAATTATAGAGATTAAGAGTATTATTTCATTAGATAAGCAAGCGATTTTCCCCACAGTTTATTCGGAAAGAGCAATAAATCAGTTAAAAAAAATACGAGAATTATTACAAGGAGGTAAAAAGGTTACTTACCTATTTGTGTCATTAAATCCGTATGTAGAATCTTTTGCCATATCAAATGAAAAGCAGATGGATGAGTTTAGGGATTTATTCCTTGATTGCTTGGAATGGGGAATGGAATGTAAAGGATATGCAACGTGTCTAAATAACTATGAGATTCAAATTAAAAAGGAAATTCCATTTATCATTTGTAATTCATAAATAATATCAACTCATTGGCTATTAGGATGATTATTAAGAGCTGCGGAAACAGATGTATATATGTGTTAGTTTTATTCTAAAAGAATAGATGACTGGGCGAGAAGATTGTTGTAAATAAGATATCATATTCAGAAGATATGGGCTAACGTATGCAGACTGTTATGCCAGATGAAACAACTGTTTCTAAAATTACGATAAATCATGGAAGGAGTGTTGCTATAAATGGAATTGGAATTGAGCATTGAAGATTTACTAAATAAAAGAAGAGTCGAATCTGATAGAATTGAGTTTAAAGCTTCTTGGAATCCGGATGATAT
>CAZUVY010000081.1:0-11915 GCA_964623905.1 uncultured Faecalimonas sp. | reverse complement strand
TATATATATAATATGACAGTTACAGCTATTGGTGCAGTATTAGGAGCCGCTATTGGAGGGAAAGTAGGAGCGGCTATTGGTGCTATTGCATCAGAATATTTCAAAAAAGGTTCTGATTATGCATATTATCATGTAGTTGATAGTTGGATGATGAGTGCTCTGTATCCAATGACTGTTATTATTAGGGAAGCAACACATACAACTTATTATTTGGATTCAGGGCATAAGTATTCAACAGGAACTGATTACTACGAGTATGATGGTAGATGGTAGTAATATTTTCTGACGATGTAGACTTGGTAGCCTATACCAAATGTTTTATAAGTGTTCCTTTTTTATTCTACTAATTTGTAGATATTTATCAAAAATCATGTAAAAATTTATAATTAGTGAATTTACAACATCTGAATCTATCAATCCAATAAAAGAATGGGGCTGCGACAGCCCCTGAGTTCATAGATTTAACTTAATGACATTGGCTGGTTTGCTCAATCCCTTATCCTATTACTTGGTAAAAGTTGGAATATAAGTTGTAGAGTCGTATACGAGACCCGTATGTACGGTTCAATGGGAGGGGCGAGAATATTGTTCTCCCTCTACCCTATTATAAATCTAAGTTCTTGTCTTATATGTAAATCATATCGTTATTTATGACCTCTCTCGCACAATTCTGAATATTATTCATCTATTCATCAAGCCAATCCATTGTAAAGGTACTCTGCCTTTAACTGTGTGTGTCTCCTTCGTTTTTGAAATTTTAAGTTGTTTAACCATAGATGTACCAGTTTGTTTGGTAGTTCTTAAAATATCTTTGTAAAAGACACACTCATGTTAGTATCATAGTACCACATTTTCACAGTTTTTTCACAAATCCTTCACAAAACGATGAATATTACAAGGTACGATTACAGGGTAAACTGAGAAAGTCGTATGAATGAAAAAGGAGAAATAAGCTGTATGGCAAATCAAAATGTTTTTCGGCGATATGAGCTAAAATATATGCTGACTTTGGAACAGAAAGAAAAGGTACTAAAGGCGATGGAGCCATATATGAAATTGGACAAATATGGCAGAACGGTCATCCGCAATATTTATTTTGATACGGATAATTATCGTCTGATCCGTCAATCGATTGAGAAACCGGCCTATAAAGAAAAACTGCGAATCCGAAGCTACAGTCAGGCTGAACCGGACAGTGAAGTGTTTGTAGAGTTAAAAAAGAAATACAAACATGTAGTGTACAAAAGAAGAATTGCGATGCCAGAGATTAAGGCAATGGAATGGGTATGCAATCGGGAACATTGTGAACGAGAGACACAGATTGCAGAGGAGATTGAATACTTTGTGAAATATTATGAAAACCTGCATCCGGCAGTATTCCTTTCCTATGAAAGAGAGGCGTACTATTCCAAAGATGGAAGCGATTTTCGCGTAACCTTTGATGACCATATTTTATTCAGAGAAAATGATTTGTCTTTAGAAGCTGAAATCGGAGGAATACCGATTTTGGAAGAAGGAAAGGTGCTTATGGAAATCAAGTGCTCAGGGGGAATTCCTATGTGGATGACACAGATCTTATCTGAAGAACATATTTACAAAACTTCATTTTCAAAATACGGAACAGCGTATACGACAGTTATTTACCCAAGATTAAAGGAGAAAAATAAAGATGGAAGCATTATTTAGAGGATTATTTGATACAGATATGACGAGCGTGATCAGCGTGTCAGATTTTTTTGATATGTATAGTAGTGTCACTGGTGATAGGACTGATCATAGCATTCAGCTACATGTATAGAACTCGTTATACAAAAAGTTTTGTGGTGACATTGGCACTTTTACCGGCAGTGGTTTGTGTCGTGATCATGATGGTCAATGGAAATGTAGGAACCGGTGTAGCAGTTGCAGGCGCATTTAGCCTTGTGCGTTTCCGTTCTGTTCCTGGAACAGCAAAAGAGATTGGAACCTTGTTCTTAGCCATGGGAGCAGGTCTGATTTCAGGTATGGGTTATATCGGCTATTCCTTATTGTTTACAATTATCATGTGTGCGGTATTTATGCTTTACAATGGAATTGAATTTGGAAGCAAGAAAAATGCAGCAGCATACAAGACAATCAGCGTAACGATTCCAGAAAATCTGGATTACACAGATGTATTTGAGGATGTGTTTGAAGCGTATACAAGATCTTGTGAGCTGGTAAACGTAAAGACAACGAATATGGGAAGTATGTTCCGTCTTACATATGATATAGTATTAAAAGATATTCCAAAAGAAAAAGAATTGATCGATAAGCTGAGATGCAGAAATGGCAATCTTGAAATCAATATTTCAAGACAGTCAACCGTAAATGTGGAATTGTAAAAGGGGGAAATGTTTTATGAGGAAAAAGAGTATATTGTCACTTGTTCTGGCTGTAATGCTGCTCTTTACCGGATGTGGAGATAAGAAGGCTTCAGGGGATGAGGGGACAAAGGATTCCACATCTGAAAATGAAAGTAATGTGGTAACTACAATAGATGAAGCGGATATGTTTACTGACAGAGATTACGATGCATCATACGATGAGAACAAGAGTGTCCTGATCAAGCTAAGTGGTGACAGTGCTTCTTGTGATTCGGATGCGGTATCGATTTCAGGGACAACAGTGACGATTCTGGATGAAGGAACCTATATTCTTACAGGGACTTTGAACGATGGTATGATCATTGTAAATGCAGATGAAAAGGATAAGCCACAGATTGTCTTAAAGAATGCAGCGATTACCAGTGAAACATCAGCGGCATTGTATATTCTGGAAGCAGATAAGGTGTTTGTGACTTTGGCAGATGGAACAGAGAATATGTTTGCCAACGGCGGTACATTTACTGCGATTGATGATAATAATATCGATGGAACGGTATTTTCAAAGCAGGATCTGACATTTAACGGTTCCGGACAGTTGACAGTGACTTCTCCTGCAGATCATGGAATTGTTTGCAAGGATGATCTTGTATTTACAGGAGGAACTTATACGATAGCATCCGCTTCTCACGGTCTGGATGCAAATGACAGTGTGAGAGTGACAGGTGCATCGATTGAGATTGATGCAGGAAAAGATGGAATCCATGTGGAAAATACAGATGATTCTACAAAGGGATTTATGTATGTTCTGGATGGAACTTTGCATATTGAAGCAGAAGGCGATGGTATGAGTGCTGGAGCCAATATGCTGATCAAAGATGGAACATTTGAGATCGTATCTGGCGGAGGCAGTGTCAATGCTGCAAAACAGAGTTCTGACTCATGGGGCGGCTTCATGGGAGGCGGCATGGGAAGAGGCGGAATGGACGGTGGAAGACCCGGAGAGCCTTCGCAGTCTGGATCGGTATCTTCAACCAGTGAATCTGACGACAGCAGTACCAGTATTAAAGGTATGAAATCAACCGGAGATATGCAGATCGATTATGGTACGTTTATTATTGATTCGGCAGATGATGCGGTGCATTCCAATGCTTCGATCAGCGTAAATGGAGGAAGTTTCCAGATCGCGACTGGAGACGATGGATTCCATGCAGACGAGGCGCTGACGATTACTTCTGGAACAATCGAGATTACAGAAAGTTATGAAGGGTTAGAAGCACTCGATATCGTGGTAGCTGGCGGTGATATCAGACTGGCTGCAAGTGATGATGGTCTGAATGCAGCAGGCGGTACTGATTCCAGTGGAACAGAAGGACCTCGTGGAAATGATCAGTTTGGCGGTCATGGCGGCGGAATGGGAGGTATGTCATCTTCTTCCAATGGAAGTATCCTGATTTCCGGAGGAAATCTATATGTCAATGCTTCTGGCGACGGTATTGATGCAAATGGAACATTGGAGATTTCAGGAGGATACACAGTTGTGGTTGGACCGACACAGGGGGACACAGCTACATTGGATTATGATACAAGTGCTGTGATCAAAGGCGGTACATTTATTGGAACGGGTGCTTCTGGTATGGCTCAGACATTCAGCGATTCAGAGCAGGGTGTGGTAGCAGTCAGTGTTGGCAACTGTGCAGCAGGAACAACGATTGAACTGGAAGACAGTGAGGGAAATACATTGATCTCCTATGCACCGGAACTTGATTTTGCAGTTGTGATTCTGAGTAATCCGGATATGGTAAAAGGTGATACGTATAAGATTATAGTAGGAGAGGCTTCCGGAGAATTTGAGGCTAATTAAAAGATAGAAAAATAGAGATACCCCGCGGAAATGCGTGCTTTACAGTACTGACATATTCTGCGGGGTATCTTTATTTTGAACTTATGTCAATATAGTGGACATCGAAAGTGCGGCTTTTTACGCCGCACTGACAGTCATACTGTGAACTTCCTCTTTTTTCAGCAACGAATGAAATGATTCGATACAGGCATTATCAGCCAATTTTATTTACTTGTAATTCGTTATTTGAGATTTTGGCAATAACACCCGTAATCATATTTTCAATCAACACGCCTCCTGTTCTAAATATTTTCTTACACTAACCTTATATTTTATTTTCCTTTTTCCTTATTTGTCAAGCAATTATTGCTTGCTTTTATGTCAAAAATATTTGCGCACCGTAAAAATGCTTGTGTCAAAAATTATGGCGCTTGTGTCAAAAATTATTGCTTGAAAAATACATCTCTTTGGTGCTAGAATTCTTATTACGATTGAATTAGGATATTCGGAACATAATCACAAAAGGAGGTGCAGTCCGTTGCAGTAAATAATTTTAGAAATATATTGTTTTTCAAGAAGAACAACAGAAAAAGAAAGAAATAATTATGCAATACCTTAAAAGGAAAGGAGATTTTATTATGAAGTAATTATCCCTAATCCTTGTTGTTTGTATGATTTGTAGCGATATTATTCCTTCTACTGCTTATGCAGCAGAGGATACGAATAATACAGTATCTTTTTATAACAATGAAACCTATTTGGGGGAAATTTACATCTATGACATGAATACCATAATTGTCAAGGAAGAAAATTCACTAATGAAATATTTAACAGACGCAGATTTATTAGAGTATTTTGCGGAAATAATTGAGAGTCTTGAATAAGATTGGAGTTATTGAGACAATAAATGAAATGAGGCAAATCTATGGACAGTAATATATTAACGCTTGCAATGCAAGGTATAAGGCGAAAAAAGAAAAGTAGCATTTTGATTTTCATCGTTTTGTTACTGTCATTTGCTTTCGCCATCGCTTCTGTTTCGTTAGTAAGTAGTATCAGTAAAACAAACGCAGAGTTTAGACTCAATACCTTTGGCGAATGGTATTATGCCATCCCTGCAGGCACGCAGGAAGATGCTGTTAGACTGGAAAATCAAGCATGGGCAGAAACAGTTGGTGTCAGCCATAGTTATGGTATTGTTTGGACAGAGACAGGTTCGGTCGGGTTTGGAACAATAGATGATGCCTTCAAGGAGGTCGGACGTCTAAAGTTAGATGCGGGACGCTGGCCAGAAGCAGACAATGAAATTGTACTTGAAGCAGATACTCTTGGTATATTGGGGTATGACTATACCATCGGTCAAGAAATAGAAATACCTATTCAAATATTTTGCGGTGAAACACCAATAGTAAATAGATACACCTTTACACTTTGCGGAATAGTTAGTGAATATACCGATTTGTGGGTTCTTAATTATAATAGCAATGGCTATTTGTTGAATGGTGCTATTGTTACAAAAGAAGGTGCTGAAAATGTTAGAGAGCAAGCAGGTTCCATGTTGTTGCAGGAATCGATTGATGCAGGAGTAGAGCTGGACGCTCCGATACCACAGTATTTTATATCGGTAGCTGTGGAAAACAGAGAAACAGCATATGGTAGTTTAGAGTCGCTTTTATCCACCAATCCTTTGAATGACCCTTTCCCGTGCGTAAATACTTTGGCTTATCCCAATATGGTCAATAAAGATTACGACAGTTTTTACGCCTATTTAATTGCTGTTGTGGCTATGTTGGCAGTTTTATGCATTTATATTATTCAGTTACCTGCTGAAATAAAGAGCTTTACAATTTTACGAAGCATTGGTATTACCAAAGGACAGATGGGTCTGCTATTGGTAACAGAATCTCTGTTGCTCGCTATTCCTGCACTGTTATGCGGTATTCCTCTCAGTGTGGGCATTACATGGTTTGCAATGAAAACTATTGTTTATGCTGGCTCAGTTGCCATTCAAGTCGTAATCCATTGGAGCGCAATTGGAACAATCGTTGTGATTTGGATTGTAGTGATTATCATTTCAAGACTGTTGGTTTATTTGATAACCCTTCGTACGCCACTTACAGGGCGTATGCAGATTCAAAACACCAAGGCACGTCGGGTTAAATTGTTTCGTAGCACCACCATTTTGCTTCTGTTGGTAGCGTTTGGTTTTGTAACCGTATTTACTGCAATGGAACCGCTACCTTATAATGATAATAAAAAACATTGGGCAAGTTATCCAGCTTACACACTTTGGACAAGTGGCACAATTTCTGAGACTGACGCCGAGCTGATAGAGCAAATTCCAGGAATATATCGTGTCGAGGGTTTTGGAGAACTGAAGGTACATCTTTCCTACGATGGACTTGAGGAACGCAAAGTATATTTGTATGCCTTGGATGATAGTCAATGGGGGAATACCTTTGATTATGGCGATGAGCAAGAATCGTTCCGAAATGGAGATACACTACTAATTTTATTTCCAGACGAAACAATTCCGACTGAGACATACGTGGATGAGACAGATGAGAATTTTATATTACCCGAATCGGATGTGGTTCTCAGACTTTATAGTAACGATGGTAAGTGTATCATGGAATCAAAGTCGACACATGCATCAGTACGATGGATATCAAACTACACAGAAATAAAAATGTTAACGGGATTACATATGCCTTATACTGTCATATGTTCTGAAACTTATTTAAAAACCTTGCTTGATTCGATGCCTTCGGAAATTACTTGGGGAAAATATACAACAGGTGAGCCTTTCGGTTATGGTCGTGTGTATGCCTATGTAGAACAGACGGCAGAGGATTTATCCACTGACACTGCAATAGCTGAATTTTGTAACAAACAAGATATTCATTTGGATAACCGAAGACAGGAATTTACCGCTAATATGCAGACTTATGCACAGCAATCTTTGTTTTTGTATGGTTCAGGCATTTGCATTGGTTTGATGATACTTTTGATTTTGACAAGCACACTTTCCCTCGAAGCCGAAAGCGAAAAAAGATATTTTATCATTATGAACAGACTTGGTATGTCTCCATGGCAAAGACGACTTCGTATTTGTGGAAAGGCACTTGGCAGAAGTATATTGACATCTGTGTTGGGATTCATGCTTTATTTAGTATATACAGTCATTCTTCGACTACAGGAAGGATTTCCATTGTCAGATGCAGTCCTGAATTTGAACGATTGGGTCAAACAATACGACTACGATTTTAGATATATTTTAATGGTATCAGCTATATGCATCTTTATTCCACTTTTGATTTCTATTATATCAAAACGCAATTTGAATAAGGAGGGCTACGATTTATGAGTGTATTACTATCAGCGAAGGATTTATATAAGGTTTATCACACGGCATCAGGCGATGTTCATGCATTGAATGGTTTCAGTTTTGATTTTGAACAGGGGAAATTTTATTCTATACTCGGTCGAAGTGGTTCTGGAAAATCTACGCTTCTTCATATTTTGGGAGGACTTGACAGACCCACAAACGGTCAGATTTTCTTAAAGGGAAAGGATTTCTATGCCTTAAGTGATGCGAAAATGGCGGTTTTTCGCCGTAGACATATGGGCTTTGTATTTCAGCATTTTAATCTTCTCGACGAGTATAATGTAAAAACCAATATATGTATGCCGCTGAAATTAGACGGCAAAAAAATAGATTCAGCATTTTTCAAGGTTATTACGGAAACACTTGGCATACAAGAAAAAGTAAACAAGTATCCTTCTGAGTTGTCCGGTGGGGAGCAACAACGCGTTGCAATTGCCCGTTCACTGATTGCAAAACCAGAGTTAATTATTGCGGACGAACCTACGGGCAACCTTGACAAAAAAACGGGTGAGGAGACATTAGCACTTTTAATCAAATGCGCCGCAGAGTATGGACAAACGCTAATCGTTGTCACTCACGATCCTCAAATTGGTGAATTAGCTGATGTATCTATTGTAATTGAAGACGGTAAATTAAAAGAGACAAAAATCGTGTAATTTGATTTTTCTCAAAAGTGCCTTTGAGGAAAGTTTAAATAATATTAACTAAATAAGGAGGAGAATTATGATGAAAAGTAGAAAATATTTGGTGACTATTCTTTGTGTATGTATGTTCTTGGTTACAACAATGACAGCTTATGCAGCAGAACCACGTGCGTCGGTTGTAAAATGTACTGAGTGCATAGAAGGATCTGTTACTGTAATTACAAAAAGAGTGTATGAACATGATGAAACATTTCCTTGCGCCCATGGAAAAACCGGAACCGATTTGTATGCTGTATATGAAGTGACTCGTACTTCAACTTGCAACAGCTGTTCTTATAAAGATGTTTATGTTTGCACAGAGCATGTTCTTTTAAGCTGTAACGGTCATTGATACTAACATGAATACCAAGTCCATGCACGAGTGTCTGTGCGTGGACTTGGACTCAGTTTAAGTGATAGTCTACTGACCGATAATGGAATTTTCACTAAAGGTATCACTAATAGTTCCTTATAAAGTAAGGAGGAGTCAAAAGTAGCATTTCCGAGAAAAATCTTTGGATTAATCAAAGGATGTTTTTAAAAGAAATCTTTTAGAGTAGGAATCAGAAGCTTTGTATCATGAGCAAATTTATTTTCAGCTGGAGAATCAAATTTCTTTTCAACAACAATGGCAGGATGAGAAGCCATGAAATCCTTATTATAGAAGGAAATATAGAGAATAATGCCTAAACCATTGGTAATGATGACGAATTTAAAGATATAACCAAAATGTCCAATGAAAAGCTGTTTGATTTTAGGATTCGCAGCGGTATGTGAAGGCATAGAACCATATGCAGTCTTATAAGGGACTAGGAGGTTGATATTTTTATGAAGCGCAAATTTATGAAATTATTAGAATCGCTTCTTTTTTTGATAGTAATAGATCTAATATTAAAAGAAGTTCTAGGTATGAAGATAACAATAATGTATTTTATGATGGAATTTTTTTTAACTATAATCTGTTTTTTCATCTCCAATGAAAAATAATGATTGGTGTTGTGGTATAGGTAGTAAGTTTATCACAACAAAGTGTGAAGAGTAAAAAGACAATTTTCAGTAGTTTACTGCTGAAAATTGTCTTTTTAAAATAGTTTCATTACAATCTAACCTTTGTATATCCATGTCCTGTATGTTTTAAGAATTTTTTCAAAATATCGCTTGTTTTAATCTTCAGGCTGGATGTGTTGATGCATGGATGGCATCCGATGTATTCTGCATTTAATACATCTTCATCGATCAAAAGATCCACATACCAGTCTTTGTCGTTCATAAGACCAAGCACACTTACAGAACCTGGTGTGATGTTTAAGAATTTTTCCATGTATTCTGGTTCGGCAAAAGAAAGTCTTGAGATACCAAGTTGTTTTGATAAATCCTTCGTCATGAATTTCTTATCACCTGGGATCAACAGTAAAAAGAAAGTTGTTTTCTGCTGATTGCGCAGGAAAAGATTTTTGCACATAGTAACTCCCAGTCTTTGATCGATCAATTCACATGCTTCCATCGTATCGGCATGATCGTGGTCAATTCTTTCGTATGGAATTTTCAATTTATCTAATAACTTATAAACGTCCATTTCTTTTTGAAGACGGTTCCCGTCTGTTGGTGCCGTTGTGAAAACTTCTTCACTTACATAAAATTCGCTCATAGTAGTTACCCCTTTCAATTTTGTTCACGTATCCTTTAGTATAATAGAAATAGAAAAAAATAACAAGCAAAGTATCAAAGTCCGTGGTCATAACATATACTATTTATAACAGAAAGTGGTTGGATATTAAGCGAGTGGAAATATGCGATTGTGTGAGCTGCGGGAAAAAGAAGTGATCAATATGTGCGACTGCAAACGTCTCGGTTGTGTTTCGGATATTATTTTTAATGAGTGTAAAGGGTGTATCGAGGCATTTGTGGTGCCGGCGCCAGGAAAGTTCTGCGGACTGTTCGGGACGGACTCGGAGTTTGTGATTCCATTTGAATGCATTAAAAAGATTGGACCAGATATTATTATGGTAGAAATCTGTGAAGAAAAATTTCTGAAAAGTTGCAAAGACTAAAGGCTATCTGTTAGAATAGGCGTAGGACAAAATACCAGGGAGGGCAAAATATATGAGATGTCCATATTGTGGAAATACAGATTCAAGAGTAATTGATTCAAGACCGGCAGAAGATGGAAATTCAATCCGTAGAAGACGTTGTTGTGATGAGTGTGGAAAGCGATTTACAACCTATGAAAAGATTGAGACGATTCCGTTGATTGTAATCAAAAAAGACAATACACGTGAGCAATATGATCGGTCTAAAATAGAGGCTGGTATTTTGAGAGCGTGCTATAAGCTGGAGATTCCAACTGCATCGATCCAGAAGACGATTGATGCAATTGAGACAGAGATCTTTAAGCTGGAAGACAAAGAGATTCCAACAACGCGTATTGGTGAGATTGTAATGGACAAATTAAAAGATCTGCATGAAGTTGCATATGTAAGATTTGCTTCTATCTACAGAGAATTCAAAGATGTCAATACGTTCATGGATGAGATTAAAAAGATTTTGGAAAAATAAGATTTTACAGATAACCGAGTTTCAGACTCCTGGAGACAAGACAGTGAAACTCGGTTATCCTTTTTAGGAGAGATTGATTTGGGAATGAAGAATTACAAGGGGATCGTATCCTATGATGGTGCCAGATATAAAGGATGGCAGCGGCTTGGAAGAGGGGAACTGACGATTCAGGATACCTTGGAAGAGGCAATACGTGAAAGTTTGCACTGCAATGTGGAGATACATGGATCCGGTCGAACGGATGCAGGTGTGCATGCAAGAGGTCAAGTGTTTAGTATGAAAGTGCCATGTTTGCTGTCAGAAGATTTTGTCTGGAAGATCAATCAAAAGCTGCCGGAAGATATCCGGCTGCTTCATATAGAAAGAGTGCAGGGAAGTTTCCATGCCAGGTATAGTGCGATTGGGAAAAAATACAGGTATTATGTGGATACAAGAGAGAAGCAGGGAGTGTTTTTAAGAAAGTATTCCTGCCATTTCCCTTATGAGCTGGATTGGAACGCAATGGAAATTGCAAAATCATATTTGGTTGGGACACATGATTTTTCGAGTTTTACAGATGATAAGTCATTGGAGAAAGAAAAAATAAGAACGATAGAGTCCATTTCGATAGAAAAGCGACAGGGGATGCTTGTTTTTCAATATGAAGGAGATGGATTTTTACAGCATATGGTGCGTATTTTGACCGGAACTCTTTTGGAAGTGGGACAAGGTAAGAAAGCACCAGAGGATATGAAGATAATTTTAGAGAAAAAAGAAAGAGCGGCGGCGGGATTTATGGTGCCTGCAAAAGGGCTTTTTCTGGAAGAAGTATATTATGAAAGCGAAATTACGATTTAGGAGGAAAAACAGATGAAATTTGTTTCGTGGAATGTAAATGGAATACGTGCATGTGTGCAGAAAGGATTTTTAGACTTTTTCAAGGCAGCAGATGCGGATATTTTCTGTATTCAGGAAAGCAAAATGCAGGCAGGTCAACTTGAACTGGATCTGGAAGGATATCATCAATATTGGAATTACGCAGAAAAGAAAGGATATTCTGGGACTGCGATTTTTACAAAACAGGAACCAATCTCAGTGCAGTATGGTATTGGGATAGAGGAGCA
>CAZUVY010000080.1:0-12286 GCA_964623905.1 uncultured Faecalimonas sp. | reverse complement strand
TCGGTGATATTGCAACTGTAACAGTGCATATTAAGAAGATTCGTGAAAAGATTGAATTTGATACATCTAAGCCACAGTATATTGAGACAATCTGGGGAGTTGGATATCGTTTTAAAGTATAAAAGGTTTGTTCTCTATAAAAAGAAGCAGTCATACTATTTTTGGTATGTCTGCTTCTTTTCATTTCGGCCTATTCATAAATATCGGAAAGATATGCATTTAGGTCTTCTAGAACTTCTGTCTGAAGTGTGTCTAAGAGGTTTTCAATCATTTCCCATTCGTATTCTGTTTCAATTTCACCTAATATGGAACTTCGTTTTGTCGGATCATAGGTAGATGCAAAAACTTTGGTATTTCCCATTTCGTCTAGTGAATTATCAGTATATACAATGTAGCTTTTCTGTGTCTCATCGGAATCAAATGTAAAAAGAACATCACATGTTACGGTTTCCCCTTGGGTATTTACTAATTCAATTTTAGAATCTCTCATAATTACAATTTCCTTTCTGTGGTTTTCTATATCATACATGATCCGGTGAATTTTATTTTTTGAATCGAGAAGAACGGTTGATATTATAAAAAAACAGAATATAATAAATATAGGACAAAAGTTAGAAAAAGAGGAATCGAGGACAGATGATTACAAGTACAAGCAACGCACAAGTAAAGAGATTGCTTCAATTACAGAAGAAGAGCAAAGCGAGAAATGAAGAAAAGGTTTTTCTAGTAGAAGGACTTCGAATGTTTGTAGAAGTGCCAGCAGAACGTGTTCAGAAGGTGTACATTTCAGAGTCGCTTTATAATAAGAAGAAACAGGAATTAGACTTAAGCAGATTTTCAGTAGAAATCTTATCAGATACTGTATTTCAGTATGTGTCAGACACAAAGACGCCACAGGGTATTTTGTGCATTGTGGAACAACAAAAATATGATATAAATGAGATTCTAAAAATAGGAAATCCACATTTTATGGTGCTGGATAATTTACAGGATCCAGGTAATTTGGGAACGATTGTAAGAACAGCAGAAGGTGCGGGAGTCGATGCTGTCTTTTTAAGTAAAGAGAGCGTAGATATTTATAATCCAAAGACAATTCGCTCTACTATGGGTTCTATTTACAGAATGCCTGTGATTTATGTGGAAGATTTACTGGAACTTCTTTCGACGTTTAAAAAGAAGGGGATCAAGTCTTATGCAGCACATTTAGAAGGGGAAAATACCTATGATAAAGAAGATTATCAGTCTGGGACAGCTATTCTGATTGGAAATGAAGGAAATGGACTGCGAGATGAGGTTGCAAATGCAGCAGATATCTGGGTAAGAATTCCGATGCATGGACAAGTAGAATCACTAAACGCTGCTATAGCAGCATCCGTGTTGATGTTTGAGGTTTATCGCCAGAGGCGATAAACCTTTTTTACTTATCATTTTAATTATTCAGATTCCGATATTCTCGAGGCGTGCATTTCATATATCGTTTGAATATCTGGCTGTAATATGCAGGACTTGCAAATCCTACCATAGTAGCGATTCGAGTGATGCTTTCGCCGCTTTTTAAAAGTGGAAGACTGTTTTGAATGCGAAGCAGAAGTATATAATCAAAAATTGTCATATTCATATGTTTCTTAAAAAATCTACAGCATTCGCTTTTGCAAATATTGACAGAGTCGGCCACATCCTCCAGAGAAATCTCCTGATGATAATGTTCCTGAATATACGCGATAATGGTTCGCAGGCGTTCCAGATATTGACTGGATTGATTTTCACGTTCCGGCAATGAAATAAAGTGGTGGTACAGTTTTTGCCAGATCTGCATCAAGTAAATATGAACCTGCAATTCGTAATCTTCAGAAGGATCTTGCGACAGTTGATAAATCTCCTGCATAGTCTGAATAATCTCCTGATGCCAGGCGACATCTTTTCTTAACAGCAGGGACGACCAGGTATCGTTGGACGTAATAAAGTCTACGTATTTGGTCTGAATGGTACTGTTTTCATATCCATATAAGAAACGTGGGTGGAAGGTGATGGAAAGGTAAGTACATTCCTGCCCATCCCTCATATATCCAGAATGAAGGGTACTGCTGTTGCCAAAAAGTCCTTCACCGCTGGTTAGAAAATAAGTCTGATTGTTGACATGGTATTCAATTGCACCAGACATAACCCAGGTCAGTTCGATCTCAGGATGCCAGTGCCATAGGAAAGAACCATGTTCATAGGCGGCAATGTTTTCCACGCTGACATTTACCGGGAATTCAAAACTGCCATGTTGTTTTTCTTCTTTTTTGTTCTCTAGTATCGCTATCTGCATAATCTCAATATCCTTATAATTATTGGCAATATATTTATTGTATATAATCAATATGCTCATTATTATTATAATCATAAAACAGAAATAAAAAACTTGCAAGGTAGAATAATGAAAGAATGGAGAGAGAAGTGATGTTGACAAAATTAGTTCAGAAATTTTATGAGCTTTATGGCAAAGATGGCGAAATTAAAACATACTTTGCACCAGGACGTGTAAACCTGATTGGTGAACACACAGACTACAATGGAGGTCATGTATTTCCATGTGCATTGACGCTTGGTACTTATGCAGTTGCAAGAAAGCGAGATGACCGCAGAATTCGATTTTATTCAGAAAACTTCAGTGCACTTGGGATTATAGAAACAAGTCTGGATGATCTGGTTCCAAGCAAAGAAGCGGATTGGACGAATTATCCAAAAGGAGTTATGTGGGCATTTGAAAAGAGAGGATACAAGATCCCTTGTGGATTGGATATTGCTATCTGCGGAGATATTCCAAATGGATCAGGATTGTCTTCTTCTGCATCATTGGAAGTGCTGACTGGCGTGATGCTGAAAGAAATGTTCGGATTTGAAGAGGTTTCCATGATAGATGTTGCGTTGATCGGACAGGATTCGGAAAATAATTTCAATGGATGCAATTGTGGCATTATGGACCAGTTTGCAAGCGCGATGGGTAAGAAAGATAATGCGATTTTCTTGGATACTAACACATTAAAATACGAATATGCTCCTGTTAAACTGCCAGATGCAAAAATCGTAATCACAAACAGTAAGGTAAAACACAGTCTTGTGGATTCGGCATATAACGACAGAAGAAATGAATGTGAAACAGCACTTCTGGAACTTCAGACAGTATTAGACATAAGAACACTTGGCGATCTGTCAGAAGAAGTGTTTGAAGCACACAAAGATGCGATCAAATCAGAAGTACGTCAAAAACGTGCAAAGCATGCAGTTTATGAAAATCAGCGTGCAATCAAAGCAGTCGAAGCATTAAAACAGAACAACGTAGAACTGTTTGGAAAACTTATGAATGCGTCACATGAATCTTTGAGATATGACTATGAAGTATCTTGTGAAGAAATCGATATTCTGGTGGAACTTGCACAGGCAATGCCAGGTGTCATTGGTTCACGTATTACTGGCGGCGGATTTGGCGGATGTACAGTAAGTATTGTGAAAAATGAAGCAGTAGATACGTTTATTCGTGAAATAGGAAAAGCATATGTCGAAAAAGTAGGACATGAAGCAGAATTTTATGTAGTGGAGATCGGAAATGGAGCAGGCGCTGTGAATGCGTAAGAGAAAGAGAGGAAAATAAAATGGCAATTTTAGTTTTAGGGGGAGCCGGATATATCGGTTCACATACAGTTTATGAACTTGTAGCAAATGGAGAAGATGTTGTAATCGTTGATAATCTGGAAACGGGACATATCGAAGCGGTACATCCACAGGCAAGATTCTACCAGGGAGATATTCGCGACAGAGCATTTATGGACTCTGTATTCGAAAAAGAATCTATTGATGCAGTAATTCATTTTGCAGCAAATTCACTGGTTGGGGAAAGCATGACAAATCCTTTAAAATATTTCGATAACAATGTGAATGGGACAAAAGTTCTTCTGCAGTCTATGATCGCACATGACGTAAAGAAAATCGTATTTTCATCAACAGCAGCAACTTATGGAGAACCAGAAAATATTCCGATTTTAGAAAGTGACAAAACCAATCCAACAAATGCTTATGGTGAAACAAAACTTTCTATGGAAAAGATGATGAAATGGACAGATGTGGCTCACGGATTAAAATATGTGGCACTTCGTTACTTCAATGCATGCGGTGCACACGAAAGCGGTGAAATCGGAGAAGCACATGCTCCAGAAACACATTTGATTCCACTTATTCTGCAGGTTCCACTTGGTCAAAGAGATCATATCAGTATCTTTGGCGATGACTATGATACAGAAGATGGAACATGTATCCGTGACTACATTCATGTAACAGACCTCGCACAGGCTCACATTCTTGCAGTGAAATATTTATTAGCAGGAAATGAAAGCAATACATTTAACCTTGGAAATGGTGTTGGGTTCTCTGTAAAAGAAGTAATTGAAACAGCAAAGAAAGCAACAGGACTTCCAATTAAAGCAGAAGTAGCACCAAGAAGAGCGGGAGACCCTGCAAGACTGATCGCGTCAAGTGAGAAAGCAAAAGAAATCCTTGGCTGGAATCCACAGCATGCAGATTTGGAAAAAATCATTTCATCTGCATGGAAATGGCACAGCACACATCCAAATGGATTCAATAAATAAGGAGGCATTCATATGTTATACGAAAATATCCAAAAACTAGTAGCGTATGGTATTCAGACAGGTCTTACACCAGAATGTGAGCGTATGTATACTACAAATTTATTGTTAGATTTGTTTCAGGAAGATGCATATGAAGAATGCAATATTAATATAGAAGAAATCGAGTTGGAAGAGGTACTGAAGAATCTGTTAGAGGAAGCTGTATCACGTGGTTTGATCGAAGACAGTATCGTATACCGTGATTTGTTTGATACAAAAATCATGAACTGTCTGGTGCCTAGACCTGCACAGATTCAAAATACATTCTGGAATAAGTATGAAGAGTCACCAGAAGCAGCAACAGATTACTATTACAAATTGAGCCAGGACAGCGATTATATCCGCCGTTATCGTGTAAAGAAAGATATGAAATGGACAGTGGATTCTCCATATGGTGTGATCGATATTACAGTCAACCTGTCAAAGCCAGAAAAGGATCCAAAAGCAATTGCGGCAGCAAAGACAGCGAAAGCAAGCAGTTATCCAAAATGTCAGCTCTGCATGGAAAATGAAGGATATGCAGGACGCGTGAACCATCCGGCAAGAGAAAACCACAGAATCATTCCAATTGAAGTAAATGGAACAAAATGGGGATTCCAATATTCACCATACGTTTATTACAACGAACATTGTATCGTGTTCAATGGAGAACATACACCAATGAAGATCGAAAGAGCCACATTTGTGAAATTATTTGATTTTATCAAGCAGTTTCCACATTATTTCCTTGGCTCAAATGCAGATCTTCCAATCGTAGGTGGTTCTATTTTAAGCCATGACCATTTCCAGGGCGGAAATTATACATTTGCAATGGCAAAAGCTCCGATTGAGAAAAGTTTTGTGATCGCTGGTTATGAAGATGTAGAAGCAGGGATCGTAAAATGGCCTCTGTCAGTAATTCGTATTCGCAGCAAACAAATCGAAAGACTGGTAGAACTTGCAGATCATATCTTACAGGTATGGAGAGGCTATACGGATGCAGATGCATTTATTTTTGCTGAGACAGAAGGAGAACCACATAACACGATCACTCCAATCGCAAGAAAAGTAGGAGATACATACGAATTGGATCTGGCGCTTCGTAACAATATTACGACAGAAGAAAATCCACTTGGCGTATATCATCCACATGCAGAGTATCATAATATTAAAAAAGAAAATATCGGGCTGATCGAGGTAATGGGCCTTGCGGTACTTCCATCCAGATTAAAAGAAGAACTGGAACTGCTTGCAGAGTATATTGTGAGTGGAAAAGAAATTTCAGATTGCGAAAAAATCGAAAAACATGCGGCATGGGTTGCTTCTTTCTTACCAAAATATGAAACGATTACAAAAGAAAATGTGATGGATATTTTGAAAGAAGAAGTGGGTATCGTATTTACACATGTATTAGAGGACGCAGGTGTATTTAAATGTACAGAAGAGGGCAGAAATTCATTCATGAGATTTGTTAACAGCCTGTAATAATTACAAAATGTTACGGAATTTGTTTTAAAGAAATTTAAGACAAATTCCGTTTTTTTTCGCGTAAAAACATGGATTGTTCCTGAATTAGTACAAAAAAAGGGGTAAAAATAATAAAAAAGGGGTTGACGATTCGAAAAATTAATGATAACATCCGAATTGTCACAAGGAGTTGTAACATTTTTGTAACAAATGTAATAAAAAAGAATTAATCAAAAATAGAAATGTAATAGTAGTTTTTAATGTTGCAACAAAATTAGGAGGTAATTATGTTAGTAGGGAACAAGAAAGGGATTCTTAGTGTAGTACTTGCAGGCTGTATGTTTTTTACAACTGGGTTTGCTAGCTTCGCAGCTAATCCACAATCTGAAGCTCAATCAATCACAATTAATCATGAGACACAAATGTCACCACTTGCACAGGCATGGGAAGAGATTCCAGAAATGGCAAGCGTTGCAGTAGATACACAAGAATGGCAAGGAAAAGCTTTGGCGAATACAGACAGCACAATGAACATTTATAAGGAAGCAAAAGAAGGAAGCAAAGCTATCGCAAAAATGTACAAAAATACAATCGTAACTGTAGAAGAACAAGGCGAAGAATGGTCAAAAATTTCATCAGGTAAAATCACAGGATATGTAAAAACAGATTCACTTTTATTTGGAATCGCAGCAGTAGAAAGAGCAGAAGTAACATGTGCAAATGGTACAAAAGATGCACAGAAGATCGAAGATATCAATACAGAAAAATTGTTAGCTGCAATCATTTATTGTGAAGCTGGTAACCAATCATACCAAGGAAAAGTTGCTGTTGGTTCGGTAGTATTAAACCGTGTAGCAAGCAGCCGTTTCCCTAACAGTGTAAAAGCTGTTATCTATCAAAGTGGACAATTCACACCTGTAATGACAGGAAAATATGCAAGCGTATTAGCATCAGGTAATATTCCAAGTTCATGCTACGAAGCAGCAAGAGATGCGTTAAACGGAGCAAAGCCAGTAGGAAATGCGTTATTCTTTAACACACACTCAGGAAATTACAAACTTGGAGATCACTATTTCAGCTAATAAAAACAAAATAGGGGAGTATTTACGGAAGGCAGATTTTATCTGCCTTCTTTTAATTTATCAATTGTGTTTGGGTGTGTTTCCATGTATTATTAAAGTATGAAATTTTTACACAGGGGGCGGAAAAAGTGGTAGAAAACACAAAAAAATATGATGTAGTTGCTTTGGGCGAAATGTTGATTGATTTTGCGATGGCAGGAGAAAGCGATCAGGGAAATAACATTTTTGAGGCTTGTCCAGGCGGTGCACCATGCAATGTTCTTGCAATGCTTAATAAATTAGGAAAGAAGACAGCCTTTATTGGAAAAGTAGGAAATGATCAGTTCGGAAAACTTTTAAAGGCAACAATCGATGAGATCGGTATCGAATCTAAGGGATTGTTAATGGATGATGAAGTGAATACAACACTTGCATTTGTTCATACATTCCCAGATGGAGACAGAGATTTTTCTTTCTACAGAAATCCAGGGGCGGACATGATGCTGAGAGAAGATGAAGTGGATTATGATATGATCCGTCAGGCAAAAGTATTTCATTTAGGTACACTTTCTATGACAGATGAACCAGTAAGAAGCGCAACAAAGAAGGCGCTGGATGTAGCGAAAGAAGCCGGCTGTCTGATTTCTTTTGATCCAAACTTAAGACCACCATTGTGGAAATCATTGGATACAGCGAAAGAAATGATGGAATATGGATTTGGATATTGCGATATTCTGAAGATTTCTGATAACGAGATTCAGTTCGTATCAGGAAAAGAAGATTATGACGAAGGAATTCAATATCTTCAGGAAAAATACAATATTCCAGTAATCTTCCTTACATTAGGAAAAGATGGAAGCAGAGCTTACTACAAGGGAATGCGTATCGAACAGTCAGGATTTAAAGTAGCGACAGTGGAAACAACAGGGGCTGGAGATACATTCTGCGGAAGTGCGATCAGCGGCGTATTGGATCAGGGAATCGATGCACTTACAGAAGAAAGCCTGAAAGAGATTCTTCAATTTGCAAATGCAGCGGCTGCAGTTGTTACAACGAAAAAAGGTGCGATCCGTGCAATGCCAGATCCAGAAGAAGTGAAGGAACTGATTGAAAAGCAATAAGGAGTACAGAGAATATGATGAATTATCAGATCGCAAATGAGTATATCAGGCTTACTGTTTCTGATCTGGGTGCAGAGATGCAATCCATTGTCAAAGATGGGACTGAGTATCTTTGGGGCGGAGACGAAAGGTACTGGACAGAACATTCGCCACTCTTATTCCCATTTGTAGGCAGATTTACAAATGGAAAATATCTGTTAAACGGAACAGAATATGAAATGGGGATTCACGGGTTTGCAAGACATCTGCCTTATGCTTTGGTCGAAAAGACAGATAGCGAACTTGTATTTGAACTTTGTGATAATCAAGACACTTATAAAATGTATCCATATCATTTTCAATTACAGGTAGGATATGAATTAAAGGAAAAAACGATTGCCATTACATATAAAGTGCGGAATCTTTCAGACAGCACCATGTATTTTGGAATCGGTGGTCATCCGGGATTTGCGCTGCCGTTTGAAGAAGGACTTGCATTTTCAGATTATTATCTGGAATTTGGCGGCAGATCATTTCCGACACGAGTGGGTCATACAGAGATATGTTTCCTTAGTGGTGTAAATGAAAGTTTCCCATTAAAAGAAGACAAATACCTTCCACTTTCACATGATATGTTTGATGATGATGCAATTGTGCTTCAGAATATGTCGGACGAAGTGACATTGAAGTCAGACAAAGGTACAAGACAGGTAAAAGTATCTTATCCGAATTTACCATATCTGGGACTTTGGCATGTACCAAAGACGGAAGCACCATATATTTGTATCGAGCCATGGACATCGTTGCCATCAAGACAGGATGTAGTGGAAGAATTCCGTTATAAATATGACTTGATTCGTCTAGAAGACGGAAAAGAGTATGAAAATACATGGTATATTACAATTGAATAACGTTAAGCAGAGGAGAACTGTAGGGTTCTCCTTTATTTTTTAGTCAAAATATGTGCAAAATACACAACAAAATACGAAAAATCACGAAAAATTTGACTAAAATGTGCATGTAAGGTATAGTATATATCATACGAAGGGGTATGGAGAAGAAATTTATATTATGAAAAAGGAGATGGTAGTTTTGTCTCAAATCTTATTCGAAAACATGAATCTGGAATGTGCATTCAGGCTTCTGGTGGCATGTGTATGTGGCGCAGTCATCGGATTGGAGCGTACAAGGAGACACAAAGGTGCTGGGCTGCGAACTCACATTATTGTTGCAGTAGGCGCAGCATTGTTTGTGATCGTGTCTAAGTATGGCTTTGTAGACGTAGTACAGCAGGAGGGCGTACAAGTCGATGTTGCCAGAGTCGCATCCAATGTTGTTACCGGTGTCAGCTTTTTGGGGGCCGGGCTTATTAATATGAGAGGAGATAGTGTGCAGGGACTTACAACGGCAGCAGGAATCTGGGCTGTGGCTTCGATAGGACTTTCGATTGGATCTGGGCTGTATATCTTGGGTGTGACAGGAACTGTTCTGATCATGATCGTGCAGTGGCTGCTTCACCAGAGACACGGACTGGCTTATGATCAGGTGATCACCAGCAGTATTGTTGTAAATATGGAAGATGATCCGAAGGCTTTCCAGGAATTTGTGGAAATGATGAAGCGCATCGGAATCGAGATCAGTGGTAACCACATCAAACGTCACAAGGATATGACACTTACATATACGCTGAACGTACATATGCCGAGGAATCTGACGTCAGAAGATCTTTTAGCAATTGTAAAAGAATGTGACTTTGTAAAAGCAATTGAAATGTAATGGAGGAGAGAATATGACGACAGTTTTATTTCCAGACTATATGCAGCTTGAATGTATTGTTAGAATGCTGGTTGCATGTGTTCTTGGAGTATTGGTAGGATTGGAACGTTCCAGAAAGCATAAGGCAGCAGGAATCCGAACATACGTGATCGTAGCGGTCTGCGCTGCAATTTTTACCATGGTGTCAAAGTATGGATTTTTGGATGTTGCGGCGGAGAAGACAAGGGTAGACGTTTCGCGTGTTGCACATACGATTGTAACGGGAGTCAGTTTCCTTGGTGCGGGAGTGATCTTTTCAAAAGGGGATAAAATTCAGGGGATTACAACAGCAGCAGTTCTTGGCGCTGACGGAAAATCATATGGTGTTCCAATTTCTACAGACTCAAGAGGTATCTACTACAATATGGAAATCTTTGCAGCTGCTGGAATCGAAACTCCATGGCAACCACAATCTTGGGCAGATATCATCGAAGCTGGTAAGAAGATCGTTGCTTCTGGACAAGATGTTGAACCATTCTACCTTATCGTAGGATCAAGCAATGGTGAAGCTGTTTCAATGCAAACATTTGAAATGCTCCTTTATGGAACAGGTGATGAACTTTACGAAGATGGCAAATGGGTAATCAATAGCCAAAGCATCTTAGATACATTTGGATTCATCAACGATGTATACAATACAGAAAAAGTTGGTGTAAGCATGGATATCGCACTTGCTACAGACGCTGGTGATCAAGTAGCAAAAGCTATGTCAGAAAACAAAGCAGCTATGTTCCTTACAACATGTACAGACTCTGGTAAATGGGCTTCAACAGGCGCATTCCCAGTTGATGATGTTGAAAGCAAAATCGGTTTCGCAGCTATGCCAACACAAAATGGTGGAGAGCCTGCAACTGTAACAATGTCAGGTGGATGGTCATGGGCTATTTCAGAACACTGTGAAAACAAAGACCTTGCATTCGAATTCCTTGCATTCTGTGGTAACCAAGAAAACGCTACATACAGAAGTTTATACGATGGACGTATGTCTCCACGTGATGACTCTATCGAAATCGCTGAATACGCAGAACGTAACTACATTAACGAAATGACAGAATATATGGCTAACTCTTATGTTCGTCCAAAGAGCGAAGATTACGCTATGGTTACAACACAAATTCAACAATTAGTTGAACAAGTAGCAACAGGTGCTTTAACACCAGAACAAGCTGCTGATGAATACGCAACTAGAGTAATTAATATTGTTGGTGAAGAAAACACAGTTTCAAAATAATTACTCATTTTAAAGAAAGGCGGTAATTATTGTGAAAAAATTAATAACCAAACAGGAAAAAAGAGCGCTGGGATTTTTAGTACCAACATTTTTCCTATTACTCTTTTTCTTCCTGTGGCCAATTGCTTTAAGTTTCTTTTATTCAATGACAGACTTGACTCTAAGCGGTTCTAAATCAGTGAATTATGATTTTGTGGGTTTTAACAACTTCGTGAAATTGTTTTCTGACCCCCTGTTTAAAACCAGCTTTATAAACACATTGATCTTCTTGATCTTTTCAGCGATCATCGGTCAATTGTTCTTTGGATTCGTCATTGCATACATGATGAAACAAAAAAATCAGATCGTTCGAAGCACAGTTGGTCTTATTACTTTAATTGGATGGATCATGCCAGAAGTAGTAGTATCATTTTGCTGGGTGGCATTCTTTACAAGAGAAGGTACATTAAACACATTTTTACAAGGTTTGGGAATTTTAGAAGAGCCAGTTGCATGGCTGGTATCATTCCCAATGGTGAGCGTTATCATCGCCAATATCTGGCATGGTACAGCGTTCTCAATGATGCAGTTCCAGGCAGCGCTTGATGATATCTCTGCTGAGATTGAAGAATCTGCAAACCTGGATGGTGCAAACTGGTTCCAACAGTTAATTTACATTACAATTCCAATGATCAAGAACACTATCGTAACAGATACAATTCTTATCACACTGAAGACATTAGCAGTATTTGGTTTGATTTATGCAATGACTGGTGGTGGACCAGGTACAGAATCAACAACACTTTCAATTTACATGTACAAACAGGCATTCGGAAGTTACCAGATGGGATACGGAACAGCAATCGCGCTGATCATGCTTGTTATCGGTATTGTTTTGAGTTTGATTTCTGTAAAATTATCTAATACGTCATTAAAGGAGTAGAATCATGAAAGGAATGAAAAGAAAGAAAAAAGTTCTTATTATACAGT
>CAZUVY010000079.1:0-12425 GCA_964623905.1 uncultured Faecalimonas sp. | reverse complement strand
CGGTCACTCTCCGAAAACTTAAAGTTGTTGGCAACGAGCCGCTGCAATCCTTCAAGTGCCCAGAGGAAGATGCCCTCAGCTTCGGCTTTCATCTTCTCTGCAAGGTCGGGATCGTCAACTCTGCCCATAGGCGTTTCCTTGGTAGTGAGCACAAGCTGTCTGCGATAAAAACCGTCGCTGCGGTCATACAGGGCTTGCAGATCGCCGTTACTGAATGCCATCAACCGGGCGAACATCCAGCCCTGGTAACTCTGTTTTCCCTTGCGTTCCAAATCCATCTTCCCTTGTGCGGTGACAATGGATTTGACATAGTTGGTCTGGCGCAGCGCTTCCATCCGCATATCGTCATCCACGCACAGTAGGATGTGTTCCAGATCGGCACGGGCGAAGCGGTTTTCAGAAATCTTGCTGATGCTGCCGTCCTTCATATTCGTGCCAAAGATAGCCGAAAGCACCGCACCAATTTGGGATTTGCCCTCGCCGCCGTTGCCCTTAATGACCATCATCCTCTGTCCTTTGTTGGATGGAATCAGGCAGTAGCCGATGAACTCCTGCAAGGTGGGAATGTCCTCTGCATGGATTAGACCATCCAGAAAGTTCAGCCAGATCACAGGTGTGTGAGCATTGGGATTATAGGCAACAGGTAGACGGCTACGCACGATAGCCGGTCTGCCCTCGGTGAATGCGCCGTTCAACAGCAGCGTGCCGTTGGCGACATGGATGCGATCCTGTTCCGGCGGGAAGTCAGGCACATGGGCTTCCAGTTTCAGCACTTCCAGAATGTTGGTGATCTTACGGGGGATGTTGTTCACGGCACAGAATTTCAGTTTGTCGTAAATTTCACCACGGAGAGGAAGATCGTCTGTCACCCGACCGTCGGGCGTAAAAAAAGCTCCGTTTGCGAAGATGATTCTGCGTTCCTGCAGAAATTCTTCACAAAACAGAGCTTCGTTGATGTTCTGCCCATCAAACCACATGGGCAAGTTCATATCAGGCGTTTTCCGGTTCTTCGCCACGGTGCGCCACCTCCTTTTTCTTTCGTGCGGTGTACTCCCTCAGAAAAGCGATCCTGCCGCTTTTCATCAACTCGTCCACCAGAGCAACCCGTTCTTCCAGATCACCCACAGTCAGAATGTCAGCCATATATTCGATATGGCAGTGCATCTGCAAGGCTTCCACAAAGCGGTCATCGTAAGGCTCGTCCGGCGTTTTGGGTGCATACCGCACTTTCCAATCTTCCAGAAGATGCAGATAGTCCATCAGCACACGGAAGCAGAGCATTTCATCCTCCCGGAACTGTCGGATATGGGGACGTTTGGGCTTGCAGATCGCCGCTGCAGCCTGCCCCGGCTCGGTGCTGATACCGAAGTCAGCTGCCAGCCTTTGCGCCGCCTCGTAGCCGCTGAGATCGAACAGCCTTGCCACAAGGTCAATCACATCCCCCTTGGCTCCGCAGCCGAAGCAGAAGAAATAGTCCTCGTTCAGTTTCAGGCTCGGGTGCCGGTCATGGTGGAACGGGCAGCAAGCCATACCGTTGTGGTTGACTTTCAGCCCGTAGTGTTCGGCGGCTTGCTTCACGCTGATTGCCGCCTTGATGGTTTCGTACATGGTCATTTGCGTACCTCCTTTGAGTTTTTTGACGATTTTCTTTTCGTCTCACCCGAATATACGCAAAAAATCACTTTCGATTGAAAAATCAGGCACTCGTGCAAGAAAACAAAAAAGCCGCCCCTGAAAATTGCAAAAATGCAATTTCAGGGACGGCGATTGTTAGATATGAATGATAGTGAAATTATCAACTGAATAAGTATTGACTTAATCAAATGTAGCGTTATAATTAAGTAAATACTAAAACAAAAGGAGCAACAACATGGAACTTGATCGTATGTTGAAAGCATTGGGTGAGCCAATGCGTTTGAAAATATATCAAGCTCTTTTGGAAAGAAAACATTGTGTGCGCTCTCTTTCTAAAAAGTTTGGTATCTCAGAATCTGCAATTTCACAGCACATGAAAGTGATGAAAGATGCCGGATTGGTCTATGGCGAGAAGTATGGTTATCATACCCACTATCTACCCCAGCAGGAGGCTGTGGATTACCTTGCCGAACAGTTCGAATTGATGCGAACTGCATCCATCACCGTAGACCGTGATATGACGGTCTGCCAATGCGAATACAGGAAGGAGGGTGAGTCCAAATGAATATCTTGCTTGATTTATTTCTTACCTTTTCCAAGATTGGCTTGTTTACCTTTGGCGGTGGTTACGCCATGATTTCCATGACAGAGAATAACTGTGTGGAAAGAAAACAATGGATCACCCACGATGAAATGATGAATGTGACGGTCATTGCAGAATCTACTCCCGGCCCCATTGCCATCAACTGTGCAACCTTTACCGGATATAAGAAAGCCGGTTTTATTGGTGCATTGGTGTCAACACTGGGTATGATCGTTCCGTCCTTTATGGTTATCTATCTGATTTCCATGTTTCTGGATAATTTCCTGGAACTCACCATCATTGCCAATGCTTTTAAGGGAATAAAAATTGCTGTTGGCATCTTAATTCTGGATGCTGCTATTACCATGATTAAGAAAATGCACAAGAAGAAACTACCCAGAGCGATTATGATTTGCTCCGCTATTGTAATGCTCTGTATCAATATCTTCGCATGGAATTTCTCCTCGATCAGTCTCATGCTGATTGCGGCGGTTGTGAGTCTGACGATTTTCGTTTTGAACGGTGCACCCGATCAGAAAGGCGGTGCAAAGAAATGATTTATCTTGATCTGTTTCTCGGTTTTTTAAAAGTGGGATGCTTTGCCTTTGGCGGAGCCTACGGCGCAATTCCCTTAATTCGTGATGTGGTAATGTCTTACGGGTGGCTGAATGATGAAATGCTGACCTATATGATCGCTGTCAGCGAAAGCACACCCGGCCCGATCATGGTTAACCTTGCAACCTATATTGGAAGTAGCCAAGCGGGATTTCTTGGTGCTGTGATTGCAACATTAGCGGTTGTGCTTCCTTCGTTCCTGATTATCCTGCTGGTAACAGCATTGTTGAAAACTGCATTGAAGAACAAATATGTTCAAGCTGTTCTGCGTGGTTTGAAACCTTGCGTGATTGGTATTGTTTTGGCTACCGGCATTTATATGGTTTTGAGCAACTGCTTTGGAACGATTTCTGCAATCAAGGTCAATGTGCAGGCAATCATCCTTACGGCAATTCTGGTTGCTTCGATGTTCGGATATAAGCATTTTGCAAAGAAAAAACTGTCCCCGATCCTGCTAATTATCATTTCGGCAGCAGCGGGTATGGTCATATACGGAATATAAATAGTTTCTTTCATAGCAGTCATGCACTATGGTGTTTGGCTGCTATGTTTTTAGATGTAATGTTCACAGGATATACATTGATATTGTTCCGCAAATAGAATATAATGTGCTTACTATATCATGGGAGGGAAATGCAGACATGAGATACCTGTCCACCTTTGAAGTTGCTGAAAAATGGGGCATATCTCCCCGCCGGGTAGGTATCCTCTGCAATGAAAACCGCATACCGGGCGCACAGCGGGCAGGAAGCCGCTGGATTATACCCGAAGATGCTCCCAAGCCCACAGATGCCCGCATCAAAAGCGGAAAATATATCAAACACCATACCAACGGAGAGGAGGGCAGCTAATGTCCAACACCTATTTACCGGCAGATGTCCGCACACGAATTGTCGATCTGATGAAAGCCAACAAAGTCACGCAGAAGAAACTGGCGCTTACCATTGGTGTGCATGAAAGCACCCTCGGACGCTTTCTCAACGGCACGACAGAAAAGCTGAGCGAAGAAAGCGTAATCCGCATTGCCAAGGCGTTCAATGTGTCTACGGACTTTATTTTGGGCACGACCGAGATCCCCGACAAGAAGAATTATGATATTTCTGAGTTGGGCTTGTCTGTAGAAGCTGCCAAGAATCTATACACCGGCAAAGTAAAAGCCGATGTTGTAAATCGTCTGTTGGAGAACCCCCGTTTTGCAACGGTTACATACATGATTGCTCAGTATCTTGATGATACGACGGCGGGCGGCTATGCGGCCCACAATCAGATGATCGCTTCCGTTACTTCCATGCTTCTGGGACAAAACAAAACCTCTGCTGCGGTAATGGCAGCCAGAGAAGCCAATTCGTATAAAGTCCCGGTTTATCAGACAGACCTTACAAACATCCAGAATACCTTTATGACTGCGGTAAGAGAGGTAAAAAAGGAAGTCGGCAGCGAACTGGATGCACAAAAGGCACTCAGCAAGGAAATTACTGCAGAACTGTTCGCCACAGTAACCAAAGGGCAGGACACACCAACACCTGCCATCATGCCGGAAGAACTTGCAGATGCTATCACCGGAACGATTGCCAATGCTGATTGTGTCGATCAGGAAGCACTGGATAGTTTCAATAAGGCTCTGGTCGGTCTGATGCAGAGCATGGTAGCACCAAATGATAAGCCTGAGTAATGAGCAGCTCTGTATTGCCGCCCTGGACGGCGATACAGAAGCGAGAAATGCTCTTGTAGAGAACAATCTTCGCTTCATAAAGAGAACTGCCTATGAAATGTGGAGCGCACAGCAGGAACTGAACGCCGCTCTTGGCATTGAGATCAACGATCTGGTGCAGGAAGGGTCTTTGGGCTTGTTGGATTGCATCGCCGGTTATAGACCGGACACCGGCAACAAGTTTCTGACCTATGCAGCACCGGCGATCCGCAACGCTATGGTGGACTACATCCGCAGATGGAATCCCACTTTTGAAGCGAAGAATCTGGGAAACATCATCCGCCTGGATGAAGTTGTAAAAGACGAAAATAAAGGCAAGCATGAATTTATCGCTGACTCCAGAGCAAAGAACCCGGAGCAGATATATATTGCCAAAGAAACCCACGAAGAAATCCATACCGCACTGCAGCGGATTGATCGGCGGGAACGGACATACCTCTGGTATCGCTTCGGCTTCGAGGACGATATAGAGCACCCGCTGAATGAAACCGCCAAGCACTTCCATCTGTCCGAGAGCAGAGCAAGATCCACGGAAGCGCTTGCTCTGGATAATGTGTGGCTGGAACTGCCGTGGTGGTATTAAAACAAAAAACCGCTGTTACTTCCCATCCCGATTGGGGCAAGAAGTGACAGCGGTTTTCTGCAATTTATGTATTGTTCTTGATTCTTATATGGTATACATCAAACAATTTTATGTCCGAAAAAGACGCCGCTATTAAAGCTTTTACTTCTGCATGACGGTTTCCTGCACAGTAATCAGGACTATTGAAAAAACAATACAGATATGCAGGCTTTTCTTTTCCAAGAATCAATGCGCCCCCACAAAGACTATCATTATCGTATATGGCTACTATATTGTTTTCTTCAGTATTCGGCTTCAGCATGGAGCAAGAATTCACATCTCTTTTTAGCGCATGAATCAGCAAAACCTTTTCTTTCATAGACGGATTAATTTCGAAACGAAGCATAGATACCTCCCGGGTGCAGATTTGCGTTTGTATATAGCGTTGGTATGATTGTCGCACATATTTCTGAAAAACTGGCTATATCAATTCTGAAGTTTTCTGAACTTATAGTGAAACCGCAGGCTCCGGCTGATTACCGGTCACCTGCGGTTTTCTCATTCACATATAGGTATGGAGATTGTCACATAAAAACATCGTCCGATCTCATCGGCGGTAAAACTGCCGCCGTGATACTCAATGATTCTCCGGCAGGTGATCAGTCCAATCCCAGTGCTTTCGCTTTGTTCACGGTTGGAGCGAACCACATTGGATATGGATAGCAGTAGATTGTTTTCCTGCCGTTTCAATGAGAACTGAACCGAACTCTTGGGCGCAGCGTATTTCAGAAGATTGGAATACAGGTTATCCAACGCCCTTTGCAGCAGTTCCGCATTGATTCTGATTTTCGCATTCGTCTGGGCAAAGTCGGTCTTAACACTCATCCCCTTACTTTCAAGAGCATAAGCGTAGTCTCCGAGGATTTGCTGAAAAAGACCGTCGGCATCCACCGTTTCCATTTCAACGGCTTCCCATTCCGTAGCATAGGCCCAAAAATAGGCAAACAGCTTGTCTGCCATCTGCTTGATGCGCATGGTTTGTCCAACACTCTTATGGATCAGTTCCTCCATCTGTTGCTCATTTTTGTACTTCTTTCGCTCAATAATCTCCAGATAGGCAAGCAAAGAGGTAAGCGGTGTACGAAGGTCATGGGACATGGCCGTGATCAGCTCCGAATTAGCAGATCGCATTTTGCTTTCAGCATCCTGATGTCTGATGATGGAGCGGCGCATCTGATCGATTCCTAATGCCAGCTCCCCCAATTCATCTCTGCCGATGATCGTAACCGGATACTCCAACTGACCGCCGGACAGTATGTCCAGTTCCTCTTTTAACTTGGCGACATACGACACTTTGCGGCCAATCAGCACTACAAAGCATAATGAAAACGCAAAAAATGCAAATAAGCCGGAAATAATAGTCATCCAGAAATAGAATGCGTCACCAGCATAATAGTAGAGAAATGCACGAACCGTCACATCATCACTCAAGGTAAGTGTATATTTGCTGTCCGTATCTTCCTCGGAAAGATCATATTTCTGTACCGGTAATTCTGTATGCGTTTTTCCGGAAACAGGAGATTCATACACCAAAATGCCATCATGATAAATGGTAAGATACACCTTCTCACCACGGCTGCACCAAGCATTGAGCCTTTGCAGATTTCCCAGAGAAATCTTTTCCTCCTCAACATAATCTTGCAGCATGGAAAACTGTTGGTCGGCCATTTGTTCAGAAAAGGAGTTTCCATAGACCGTTTTATCCAGCAAAGTATTTCCTAAAAGGAAAGAGAGACCAAAAATGGCCACTCCGGAAAAAAGCGAAATCAATACGGCGCAAAACAGTTGCAGTTTTAGACTTTCCGCTATTTTCTTACTCAATGCGATACCCCTTTCCCCACACTGTTCGAATGGTGTGGCTGTTTTGGGGATCATCACCGAGTTTGCGGCGGATATTGCGAATATGTACGGTCACATTGTTGTTCGAAGAATAGGTGTATGGCTCATTCCAGATCAATTCATAAATATTCTGTGCAGAATAAATACGCTGCTGATGGGATGCAAGGAGTAGCAGGATTCGGTATTCGATATCGGTCAAAATGACTTCTTCTCCATCAACCTTTACCTGACAGCGACTGGTATCGATCTCCACATTTCCGCAGCAGTATATCACGGTACTCTGCTCCGCTGTTTTTGCTCCATACACATAGTATCTGCGCAGGATCGCCTTGACTCGGTTCATCAGTTCGTTATATGAAAATGGCTTCACCAAATAATCATCGCCGCCTACAGAAAAACCAAGGGTCTTATCTGAATCCTGCGATTTTGCCGTTAGAAACATTACCGGAACAGTATATCGCTTTCTCAACTCAGCACAGACTGCATATCCGCTCATTTCCGGCATCATCACATCCAAAATAACAAGGTCAATGGTGTGATCTATTTTCTCAAGAACCTCTTTGCCGCAGGAGGCTTCAACAGTTTCGTAACCCTCACAGGTTAACAGCAGACGTAATGCTTCCCGAATTTCAGGGTCATCGTCTGCAAATAATATTCTTTTTCCGTCCAAAGGGTACACCTCCTTTAAATTACATTATAACGCAAGACCTTGTATGTCGAAAGACGGCCTTGCAAATCTTCATATTTCTTCATATTCGTTGCATGGGGATTTTCAGATTCTCCCTATATACTGATATTTGACAAGAACAGGAGGGAATCCATGAAATCCAAGGAAACAATCATAAAAACTACGATTATCGTTTGCCTGACCATATTGTTGACAACATCAGCCTTTTTTCTGATCAAAGGCTGGATTGGTGGCCATTTTCAATCCATGGATACACTTCGTATCTATATCGCTTCTTTCGGAGCGTGGGCTCCAGTTGTGCTGACACTCATTCAGCTGTGTCTGACCATCCTGCCTGTATGTACCAGTTTTACAGGCTGTGTTGTTGGTGCTGCCTTGTTTGGTGCGGCAGGCGGATTCTGGACGAACTATATTGGAATCAGCGCAGGCTCTATCGTTGCTTATGTGTTGGCAAAGCGATTCGGAGTTCAACTCGTCAATAAGATGATTCCCATGCAGAAGTACGAAAGCTACATAGAAAAAATCAACCGCAGCAAGAGCTATCCGAAACTGCTGTTTCTCGCTATATTGCTACCCATGGCACCGGACAATTTTCTTTGCTATTTCTCCGGGCTTGTGAATATGCCCGCTAAGAAATTTGTAACGATCATCCTTACAGCAAAGCCCTGGTGCATTTTATTTTACAGCATCTTTTTTGCATACTTTCTTTAAGAACACAGGAGGAAACTTATGATTGGCTATTATAACTACACCGTCATCTTGACTTATATTGGAACGCTGTTCGGGTTTGTTGGCATCACATACACATGGAACGGCGATCTGAAAACAGCGCTGATCTGCCTGATGGCCGCCGGCTTCTGCGATATGTTTGACGGTAAGATCGCATCCACCATGGAGCGCACCAAGCAGGAAAAACGATTCGGTATTCAAATTGACTCTCTCAGCGATTTCGTTTGCTTTGGCGTGCTTCCGGCTCTGATCGTCTTTCAATGCTCTGGCGGCAAGTTTTTACATATTCTCATTTCCGCCGCTTATGTACTTTGCGCTCTGATCCGTCTTGCATGGTTCAACGTGGATGAGGAGGAACGTCAGGACGTTGAGAAAAAAGGCAGGGAAATCTACTTAGGACTGCCTGTCACCACTGCGGCTATGTTGCTCCCGTTTTTTATTGGCGGCGCACAGCTTTTAAATCTGCCCCTTGATAAAATTTGCCCGTTGTTACTTTTGGTCATTGCTACCGCATTTATTTCGCCATTTCACCTGAAAAAGCCCAACACTGTGGGAAAAATCATTATGATATTATGCGGTTTCGCCACCCTTGCATTGGTGCTGATTGGGGTGAGAACATGAACAACACTTCTAAAATGGTCAGCTTTTTGTATGGGACAAGCCTTGGCAGAGCTATCCTAAAAATCATTATGAAGTTGCATTTGGATCGCATTGTGATTCGCTTCCTTTGGTCGCCCTGCTCCAAACCTTTGATTGGGTGGTACATCCGCAACAACAACATTGATGTAACCCCGGAGGAACAGGCAGCCTTTCGTTCTTTCCGTGATATGTTCGCCCGTACAAAGATAGGGATTACGGTTGATATGACGCCGGAGCATCTGATCAGTCCTTGTGACGGTTGGCTGAGCGCTTTCCCCATTGATGAAGAAAGCTGCTTTGCCATCAAAAACTCCCATTACCGAATCAGTGATTTCTTACAGGACGCAGAGCTTGCAAAAAACTATCTGGGCGGTACCTGCTTGATTTTTCGGCTATGTGTGTCTGACTATCATCACTATTGCTACATCGACGATGGCTATCAGGGAAAAAATCATTTTATTCCCGGTGTCCTCCATAGCGTTCAGCCCATTGCCTGTGAGACCTACCCGGTGTTTGTACTGAATAAGCGCAGCTGGTGCCTGCTTACAACAGAACACTTCGGACCGGTGGTGCAATGCGAGATCGGTGCGCTGGTGGTCGGCGGCATCTTCAATGAAAAAGAAAATGTGCGCTTTTGTAAGGGTATGAAGAAAGGACATTTTGAGCTTGCCGGGTCAACCATCATCCTGCTGTTCGAGAAAGAGCAAATGCAGCTCAGACCGGAGCTTCTGGAAAAGCTCTCACAGGTCGAAGAAGTACAAGTGAAGCAGGGCGAATGGATCGGCACGGCAGAAAGGAGAGGAAAGTATGAAGCAAGATGTTTTTCATAAAATCTGTACTGTAATCATATTTGCGGTAAGCATCATTCTGTCTTGGGGCGGGTTGATCTATGCGACAAGCGACCCGGAGAACTTCAGAAATATTGGTGTTCTTGTGTCTTTCGTTGGTTATGGCATTTTCTTCTGGGCGGTACTTCGTTATGAAAAAGATTCTGAAGAACAAGCCTGATTTTAGAGAAACAGCGTTTATCCTAATTTTGGCCTTTCTCTGGAATGAGGCAGTATATCTCGGTACCAGACAGATCGCCCAATCATGGCACCATTATGATATGACCGCATCTATCGACAGGCTTGTTCCGTTTCTGCCGTGGACAGTTTCAATCTATTTTGGTTGTTATCTGTTTTGGTGCATCAACTACTATCTGTGTGCAGTACAGGAACGGACAGAACGAGACCGCTTTTTCTGCGCCGATGCTCTGGCAAAAGGAATTTGTTTTGTGCTGTTTCTGCTGATCCCTACAACAAACATTCGTCCGGAAATCATTGGAGAAACGGTATGGGACATATTGATGAAGCTGCTCTATCAGATTGATGCTGCTGACAATTTGTTCCCGTCCATTCATTGCCTTGTCAGTTGGTTTTGCTGGATCGGGGTGAGAAAGCGAGAGGATATTCCTGTGCTTTATCGGCATTTCTCCCTTGCCATGGCCGTGGCAGTGTGCATATCGACCCTGACCACGAGGCAGCACGTGATTGCCGATGTGATTGGCGGAGTTGCTTTGGCTGAGGTCAGTTACATTCTTGCAGGATACGCAAAAGTTCGTAGATATTACTCCAACAGCATATTTCTGATAAAAAGCAAACTGTTTCCATAGAGCGCTGCGAGTTCTTGTTTTGTAAAAGAGAACTCACAGCGTTTTCGTATTGGCTGATCATTTCATCACTTTTACAAACCGAAACATTTCATCGGGACCTTCATCGGGATCATGTTCCTCATCATCGGGCATACCATGCTCCGGGTGATAGTATTCACACCAGAACTGATCGATTTGAAATCCGCACTTATTGACATAGAAATGAATATTGCGCTTCTCAAAATAAGGGGTACAGGTCTCCCAAACCACCGTTTCTGGATGGAGTGCCTCAACAGCCTGCCATGCACCATAGCCGATGCCCTTACTGTGTTCTTCGGGCAAAGTAAAAAGAATTTCCAGTTCATTATGATGCGTGTCTTTATCGATTTTCAGGATCACACCGCCAACATTTTTGCCATCCACAACGATACGATAGGTTTCGCTTTTCGGATCATCAATACAGTGCTCGATGGTATCACGGGAAATGATCTCGCCATCATCGTCAATGTGGTCATCCCGCTCACCAAACTCCATCATAGCGCCATATTTGAACGCCCACTGATTGTCCAGAATAAATTGCTCCCGATCATCAGTGGTTAAAGGAACGAGGGTTACTTTTGTGTTTTTCATACTGATTTCCTCCTGAAAATGAAAATAGCTCGGCTATTACCCTAAAGTAATAACCGAACTCACTCGACATCTTATCTGACAGGCGGCCTGCATGATTGCTTTGCAATCCTACGATCCCCTACACTACGGTGTACTGTCCTCCGATGATATATATTTACCTAATTATAGCAGAAAAATCAATTAGTTTCAGAATGATTTACATTATCATTCTTCCATGACTTCCAACATCATCCTGGCACCCAGCTTAAAGCCGTTCTGGAAGATCAGGCAATCTGTGATGGTTCGATACTCTCCTATGCAATCTGTGTACTTCTCAAACAGTTCTTTCTGCTCGTCTGTCATAGTAGCTTTGAGCTTTTCTTCATTCCGGCAGATCAGCTCCTGCAGCTTCTTGTACTCCTTGGAAGATGTGTCGTACTCAGTCGGCTCAATATTGCCGTACCAAAATTCTTCAAGGATTCTCATACAGCATCCTCCCCGTAGATCATTTCCCGGAGGATGATTTCCTCTGCCCGGTTACGGATACTGTTCATGGCTCCGACCCATGCCATCTGGTCGGCAACTTTCAAATACTCAGTCACGCCCTCAGATGCCTTCATCTGCTCGACGATCAGGGACAAACGCTCCTGTGCCTGCTCGTTCAGATCAGCGAGGTATGTCCAGAGCTGACCGCTGAGAACAAGGTCATTAAAGCGGATCGGATGGTGCTGTTCGAGGTGGTCCCGGTGCAGCCTGCCCCAACGACCAATGGGTTTGTTTTCTTCCGGCAGGGCAATGTTGGGGATGTAATAGTCACCCACAAGGGTGTAGCTGATTTCACAAGGTAATAACTGGCTCACGGTTTCAATCTCCTTACAGATTATTTTAATCTGTCGTGATGAACCCCGTTTCCCGAGTGTTGATTTCCATACGCCGCACCAATTCCGCACCAATTTGCCATGAAAGTATATGTAGATACATGGATTTATGTAACAGAAAAGTACGAAAATATGGGTTTTATTGAGCTTTATAAAGGTATATTGAGATATGAAACAGGCATTTAACCTACGATACCAAGTTTCATACTTTATATCCTCCTTAAATTAAAATCTCTATCTATTT
>CAZUVY010000078.1:0-12544 GCA_964623905.1 uncultured Faecalimonas sp. | reverse complement strand
TACCTATATCAGGAGAAGACTTTCCGGTTTCCCATTTTGAAATCGTCTGTCGGGAAATTCCAAGTTTCTTTGCAACATAATCTTGCGTAAGATTGCTTTGTTCTCGTAATTTTTTTAATTTTTCATAAGGCTGCATTTCCATGTGGTGTGTCATCCCTTTCTGTAGAGTAAAAGAGTATGTATATATTTTAACAATCTTGAAACTTAATTACAAATAAAATAATAATCGTATGGATGAATATTTTTGGGGAGCGCAAATTTTGTTGACATTGTGTAAAAAATATTTGCGCAACAAATAATTGCGAAGATGTAAAAAATGATTGCTTGAAAACACATTTGCAATAAGAGACAATATATTTATATAATTATGGAAGGAGTGATACCAATGGATAATATTATTAAAGGGGATAAAATACATAATGATATAAAAGTTTAGTTGACTTAGTGTATCGTTAGACAGGATGATGAAAGTTGAGACATGGTCTCATTAGGCATGGTAAGTTTAATAACATAGTTAGATAAAGAAAAATATTGTGATATTGAACACGGTCGGATCAGTTTTAGAGGTATAAAGAAAGTGTTAAAGTTTGAAAAATCAATATTTTAGTTTAAAATCATAGGAAGGAGAAAAATGTGATGAAGAAAAATAGAAGAAAAGGTGCTTTATTTGTAATAGTAACAATGGTGATTATGTTATTTAGTCAGCAATATGTATATGCTAAGGACAACTATGAGTCTATAATGTCATTGACGCAAGAACATATTCAAGAAACTCGAAATTTGATTTCAGATGTAACGTGGACAGAAAATACTAAAATTGAAGATATTACGCCTACATATAGTATAGACAATGAGATAAATGGCTATATAGTTTTGTTGGAAACAAATAGTATTGATTCAGGATATATTCAATTTAGATACATAAGTGGAAACCTGGAAGTAGTTTCTTATACTTTTAGCGGAAAACATAAGACTAGTAACATAGACGAGAAGATTTTTTACTTGGGAAGTTTAAATTTTGCATATCAAATTGATGAGGATACTTATGGTCTTGTGGGATATGAAAATGAACAATTTTCTATAAATGATTTAGAACAAATGACTAGTGAACCTAGTGATAGGGTAGAAGAAACAACATATAGTGCTCGTAGTGTTACCCTTATTCCGAATTTTTCTTCTTCATATATGGTAACTATGACTGATTTTTCGGGTTATAGTGATCATTGTAGTCCAACATCAGGAACTAATTGGGTTAAATATTGGGGATATTGTCGTGGGATGAGTAATTTAGTTAAAAGTAATGGAACTACGATGTCAGATTCGCAAATATTTACAAGATTGTATACATTGATGAAGACTAATGTAAATAAAGTTGGAACTAATCGTGCTGATAAGGTTTCTGGATTAAGTTCGTATTGTAGTGAACACTCATTACCTTTAAGTAAAGCGTATTATACAAGTACAGCATTAAGTTTTAGTGGATATAAAACTAGTATTAATAATGGAAATCCTGTACTTTTATCATTATCTGATGAAGCAGGTTCTTCTTATGGTGATCATGGTGTTATGGGAGTTGGTTATGTTGGAACAACTGCAATTATTATGGATGGATGGTCAGCGGCAACTGTTTATGTAGTATAATAGTGAATTAGGGGTTGCTGGAAATTGTGAGGTTGGTTTTTAAGGAGTGGTCAGGTATGAAAGCTAGAATCTTAAGGTATTTCTTGGTGGGAATAGGCATTCTGTTATGTGTTGTGTTGTTGGTTTTAAAAAAGAATAACTCATATCAAAAAGAGGGGCAATTATTCGATGTACTAGAGATTGAGCAGGAGTCTGTAGAGTGCATTGCTATTGCACATTTTTATTCTTTAAGAGCTACAGAGAATATTGAAGAAAAAAATAATCTATTTGATATGTTAAATCAAGAAGTTATTTTTGATATGAAATATGATGATAAGAATCTGAGTGGTGAGTCGGAGTGGCTTGTCTATTTGTTTCTTGACACAGGAGAACGTTTAAAGTTGGCTATATATAATGATGGTGTGGTATTTGAAAAAGGAAATATAAATTATCGCTACCGCGGAGAATTTGACATATCATTTTTTGAAAATATCCCAGAGGTTACTAATTCTACAAAATTTTGGAAAGACAGAGAGGATTATGTAGATTTTGGTTCTTAATAAATGATGGAGTTACGTTTGATTGGGATAATTTCTCCTCTTTCCACGCATACTTCCCCCTCCCCTGACATACATTAGAAAGAACAACGAAACGGAAAATGTAGGGGGCAGTATGAAGGAGAGAGAACTGGAAATATTACAGCAATATGATATAGATGTAAGAAGCACCCGAAAAATTCGAGGTGCTATTTTATGTGACACAAATCAGGGACTGTTTCAGTTAAAGGAAGTCCATTGTTCTGAAAAAAGGATCCCTGTATTATATGAGCTTCAAAATCATCTGTTGCAGGAGGGGTATCGAAATATCGATATCCTTATGAAAAATAAAGAAGAAGGATTGTTCAGTGTGTCGGAAGAAGGACAGAAATTCATCCTGAAAAAGTGGTTTCATGGAAAAGAATGTGACAGCAAGAAGGAAATCGACATCATGGAAGCGGTGCGGAATCTGGCGCTTCTTCACAGGATCATGAAAAAGAGACTTGAGACAGAACTTTCTCCAAAAGAAGATGTGGAGAAAGAGTTTCTGCGTCACAATCGGGAAATGAAAAAGGTGCGTTCTTTTATCCGGAGCAGAGTCGGAAAAGGAGAGTTCGAACTTCTTTACTTAAAGCATTTTGATGCCATGTATGAATGGGCGATGCAGGCATGTGAGAATCTGAAAACGTCGGGCTATCAGAAACTTCTGGAAGACAGTGTAGAGCAGCATGCGCTGGCACATGGAGATTATAATTACCACAATATCCTGATGACGTCCGGGGGAATTGCTACTACGAATTTTGATCATTTTTATGTAGGAATTCAGGTGACCGATCTATATTATTTCCTGCGAAAAACATTGGAGAAGAATCATTGGAATGTGGATCTTGGAAACAAGATGATAGAAAACTACAATCGGATTCAGCCATTATCCAAAGAAGAAGTACAGTATATCGCAGTTTGTATTGCGTATCCGGAGAAATTCTGGAAGGCAGCAAATTCCTATTATCGCTCCAGTAAAGCGTGGATTCCGGCAAAGAGTCTGGAAAAATTAGAGCTTGCGATCCGGCAGACAGAAGAGAAGAAACTATTTTTGCAGTCCCTGTTTTAAGACGGTTTGTAAAAATTACGAAAACCTTATAAAATCGGCATAAAGTTGGGATTTTTTGCTTGACAAACGTTTTTCAAGCCATTATAACAATATCTAGACGCATTCATTAAGTAATGTAGAATTATAGGAGGATGTATTTGATGAACAGAGCAGAATTAATCGCAGCAATGGCTGAAAGAGCAGAATTATCAAAAAAAGACGCTGAAAAAGCATTAAAAGTATTTACAGATGTAGTTGCAGAAGAACTTAAAAAAGGTGAAAAAGTACAATTAGTAGGATTCGGAACATTTGAAGTAAGCGAAAGAGCATCAAGAGAAGGAAGAAACCCACAGACAGGTGAAACAATGACTATCGAAGCTTGCAAAGCTCCAAAATTCAAAGCTGGTAAAGCTTTAAAAGATGCTATCAATGCATAATCGCTGATTATAGAATGAGATTATAAACAAAGGAATGTGCTTCGTCACATTCCTTTTTTGAATGAACAGGAGAGCAGTAATGAGATTAGATAAATTCTTAAAAGTATCACGTTTGATCAAGAGAAGAACAGTTGCAAATGAAGCCTGTGATGCAGGACGTGTGCTTGTCAATGGCACTGTTGCAAAAGCATCCGTAAAAGTAAAAGTCGGAGACATCATTGAGATTCAGTTTGGAACAAAGACAGTGAAAGTAGAAGTGCTGGATATTCAGGATACGACAAAGAAAGAAGAAGCAAAAGATTTATTCAAGTATTTATAAATGGCGGGAACTTGTCATAAACGGGAGCAGCCTTTCATACAATATCAGTGAAATGTATGAAAGGTTGTGATTTTTTTTGGAAGAAAGACAAGTGCAGAAAGCGCATAAACTGGTTGTAAATAATAGAAAGACAAGCATGATTACAGGAGTTTTGGATGTGCTTGCGTTTGATTTGAATGAGATTCTTCTGGAGACAGAGCAGGGAATGTTGATGATAAAAGGAAAGGATCTGCATGTCAACCGGCTCAGTCTGGATAAAGGGGAAGTAGATATCGCCGGACATTTTGACAGTGTGGCGTATTCGGATGTGCCACAGACTACTAAAAAGGGAGAAAATTTCTTTTTGAAATTGTTTAAATAGGGCATGCTTGGGATTGGAAAAGAAATATCGATTTTTTTCTCTGCATGTCTGGCAGGCAACCTGGTGGCGATGGTGTATTGTGCGATCCGGGTGTTTCGAAGGCTGGTCAGCCATTCGCTTTTTTGGGTATCCATGGAAGACCTGATATTTTGGGTTGCGGTAGGTCTGTATTTGTTTACCGAGATGTATCGGACCTGCAGCGGAGCGATTCGATGGTATTTTGTGATCGGTGTTTTTCTGGGGGGAATCCTTACGCTGGAGCTGTTCCAAAAACTCAAAAAAGGCATTGATAAATCAAAGAAAAAAGAGTAAGATGTTATTACGAGTATCGGAGTATAGAATAAGGGTGAAATAATATGGGACAAATGAAAAAGAAAGGTCACAGAAGCAAGCGTGCGGTGCAGCATAAGCTTAGTATTATGGCGATTTCCGGTGTCATTCTGATGTTGGCAGTTGTGCTGATGGTTGGCAGTGTTTCATTGCGTAAGAAGAATGAGAAGTACAAAGCACAGGAAGCCAAGCTGGAGGCACAGATTACAGAAGAAGAGATACGCGAGAAAGAGATCGCAGAATTAGAAGCGTATGTAGGTACAGACGAGTATGTAGAAGACGTTGCGAAAGAGAAGCTTGGTTTGGTATATCCGAATGAGATATTATTCGAAGCCGAGTAGCGGATATGATACATATTAAAATAATATAGAGATGCAAAAGATAGCTTTAGGAATTTTTTCCTAGAGCTTTTTTTGTACATTTTGTTCTGGACTGAGGAAGGAGAGCCCATTTATGAAAGATTTGCAGATGAATCCATATGTGATTCAGATTGATAAGTTTGTCAACTCGATAGAGAAATTGTCGAAAATGTTTTTAGAACTGGAAGAGAAGCGGACCTGTTTTTCGGAGGAAGAGCAGGAAAATATGTTTGAACAAATTTGCGAAAAAACATGCAGAAATTGTGGAAATTATGAGATGTGTCTGGGGAGGGAACGCAGGCATACATTTGATATGATCGGAGAGATTTTCCGGACGATCGAACATTATGGAACGGAGCTGAATGTGGAAATAAAACGCAAAATTCAGAAGAATTGTGTACAAGCCCCGAAGCTGGTGCGTAATACGATCGATGTATACAGGGAAGGCAGACAGACTATGCTTTGGAATCAGAAACTGGCACAGGGAAGAGAGGGCTGTGCAGTGCAGCTGGATTCGTTTGCACAGATGATTCAACATGCAACAAGAGAACTGGATGCAAGTATATTTGAGGATGAGCATTTGGAAAAGAAGCTAAAGAGCAGATTTGCGCGTCTTGGGATCAAACTTCTTACAACGGTATTTTTTGTGACGGAAGATGGGAGATATGAGATTCACGTGACGACGAAAGCGAAAAAGGATCAGTGTATTACCACAAAAGAGGTGGCGCAGATTGTATCGGAGTGTTGCGGCCGCAATATGGTTCTGGGAAAAGAAGAAAGACCAGTTGTGGGAACGGAGTATTGTACTGTAACATGTGTGGAGGGACCGCGTTTTCATACGATGCAGGGCGTAGCCAGAATCGGAAAAGGATGCAGACGAATATCGGGCGACAGTTTTTCGATGCTGGATCTGCCGGGAGGCAAGCAGGGAATCATTCTGTCAGACGGCATGGGTGCAGGCGAGACGGCATATCGGGAAAGTATGATGGTGGTCGAGCTTCTGGAAGAACTTTTAAATGCGGGATTTCCAAAGGAAACGGCCATTCAGATGCTCAACACAGCCCTGGTAACGGGAAGGGAAGAAGTACGTTTTTCTACGATAGATATGGGAATTTTTGATCTGTACGATGGGACATGCGAATTTGTAAAAGCAGGTGCATCGACTACATTTATCATACGAGAAGAGAAGGTGGAGATGATCAGATCGACCAGTCTGCCGATCGGTGTGGTTGCAAATCTGGAGATTGAGAAAACAAAGCGCAGTCTGTCGGACGGGGATATTGTGATCATGATGACAGATGGCGTGGTAGATGCATTGCCAAGCGGAGAGCAGGAATTTTTGATGCGGATGATTATTGAGGGGGCGAAAAAGTCAAATCCAAAGGAAATCGCACACCATATTTTGGAGCAGGTGCTGGAATGTTCCGGGCAGGTACCGGTGGATGATATGACGGTTCTTGCGATCGGTATATGGAGTCTTGAAAAATAAAATAGAATAAGATAGAATGAAAGAAATTTACAAAGGAAAATAGGGAAATGCTGAAAAAAGTAAGTGATTACGTGGCAAAATGGCACATGTTAGAACAAGGGGATAAAGTAATTGTAGGCGTATCAGGAGGTGCTGACTCCGTATGCCTTCTTTTTGTGCTGAAAGAGCTCCAGAAAGCAATTCCATTTGAACTGATCGTGGTACATGTAAACCACGGACTTCGCGGAGAGACGGCGGATGCGGATGAAGCTTACGTGAAGAGACTTTGCGAAGAAAATCATATTTTATGCGTAACTTATTTGGAAAATGTAGAATCAATTGCAAAAATCAGGAAACAATCTACTGAGGAAGCCGGGCGAGAAGTGAGACGCGAGGCATTCCAGAAGACAATGCAGGTATATGGTGCGAACAAGATCGCTACGGCACACCATAAGAACGATAATGTGGAGACATTTTTTATGAATCTGACTCGTGGAACCGGGCTGAAAGGGCTTGGCGGAATCGTACCGGTCACAGGACCGTGGATCCGGCCGCTTTTGTGTCTGGAACGTGCCGAGATTGAAGCATTTTTAAAGGAACGACACATTTTATATTGTACAGATGAGACAAATGCGACCGATGACTATACCAGAAATCGTCTGCGAAATCATATGATTCCATTTTTGGAATCTGAAGTGAATTCATGTGCAGTGGCACATATCAACGAGACGATGGAGCAGCTTCGGGAAGTGCAAAGTTTCATGGAAGAACAGCGGGATTTCTATTTTCAGAAATGCGTAACAAAGAAAGAAACAGAATATTGGGTTTCTGAAAAGGAGTTTTTCCAGATTCCAAAGGTATTTCAGCCACTTGTTTTGAAAGAGGCTCTGGTAAAAACTTGTGGAAGAGAGAAAGATATTTCTGCGGTACATGTCAATGCACTTTTAGATCTGTTTTCAAAGCAGGCGGGGAAAAAGCTGGATCTGCCATATGAAGTGGAAGCAGGAAGAGTCTATGAGGGTGTCCGCCTTAGCAGAAAAACAACAGAGCAGTCTGCAAAAATATACGCAGATGTGGAGCTTAGTGAGAGAAAAGAGCTGGAAATTTCTCTGGGAGAGACGCATATTTCGTTTAAAGTGCATGAAAATATGGAAACAAATGGAACGTTTCCACAAAAATGTGGCACGAAGTACTTTGATTATGATATAATGAAAAGAAGACTATGTGTTCGAACCAGACAGCCTGGAGATTATATTTCGATACATCCAGATGGCAGGAAGCAGAAGTTGAAATCCTATTTTATCAACGAAAAAATTCCGCAGAATGAACGTGATAAGATACTTCTGGTAGCAGACGGAAGCCATATTTTATGGATCGTTGGGTATCGTGTCGATTGTATCTATCAGGCCGGTAGGAATACAAAGCATGTATTAGAAATACAAATAAATAATAAAAAATTCACTACAAATGAATAAGAAAGGGAAAAGTCATGGCAGAAACAATTAGGGTATTGGTACCAGAAGAAGATGTAGATGCAAGAATCGAAGAATTAGGAAAGAAAATCAGTGAAGATTATGCTGGAAAGCAAGTACATTTAATCTGTATTTTAAAAGGCAGTGTATTTTTTACATGTGAACTTGCAAAGAGAATTACAGTTCCAGTATCTTTAGACTTTATGAGTGTAAGCAGTTACGGTGATGGAACAACATCAAGCGGAATTGTAAAAATCGCAAAAGATTTAGATGAAACATTAGAAGGCAAAGATGTCATTATCGTAGAAGACATCATCGATTCTGGAAGAACATTATACTATCTCATGGACGTTTTACAAAAGAGAAATCCAAACAGTATGAGACTTTGTACATTATTGGATAAACCTGAAAGACGTGTAAGAGACGTTAAGGTTGATTATGTAGGATTTAATATCCCAGATGAATTTGTGGTAGGATATGGTCTTGATTATGCGCAAAAATACAGAAATCTTCCATTCATTGGAGTTGTAGAAGGCGTAGAATAATCCAGGACTGGGAAGGAGTAAAAATTGAATAACAAGAATAAGGCAATGGGAAGTGCTACGTCGTTTATCATGATTATGGTACTTGTCATACTATCGTACTGGTTCATGTTCCACAACAGTTTTAACAGTGACGATTTCACTTACAAAGACTTTATTCAGGCCGTGGAAAATGACAAGGTTGAGTCGGTGGTGATCAATCAAAACAAAGCTGTTCCGACCGGAACGCTTGAGATTACCTTTAAGAGCGATGACAGCGGGAAGGAAAGAGTAGAGGAACTGGCAGTATCCAATGTCAATGATGTGCAGGATATTTTGGATGAAGCAGGTATGCAGGATTATGTTCTGACTCCAGTACCAGAAGACACCTGGCTTATGACGACATTGTTTCCGACGATTCTGACACTGGGTGTGATCGTATTCATGTTCCTGATGATGAACCGTCAGAGCGGTGCCAACGCAAAGGCGATGAATTTTGGACGTAATCGTGCCAAGATGATCAATCCGGCTGATAAGCATATTACATTTGCTCAGGTCGCAGGACTTCGTGAAGAAAAAGAAGAACTGGAAGAGATCGTTGATTTCCTGAAGAGTCCTAAGAAGTACATTCAGGTAGGTGCAAGAATCCCAAAAGGTGTTTTATTGGTAGGCCCTCCGGGTACAGGTAAGACATTGCTCGCAAAAGCAGTGGCAGGCGAAGCTGGTGTTCCATTCTTTACAATTTCTGGTTCAGACTTTGTAGAGATGTTTGTAGGGGTAGGTGCTTCTCGTGTACGTGACTTATTTGAAGATGCGAAAAAGAACGCACCATGCATTATTTTTATCGATGAGATCGATGCAGTGGCAAGACGTCGTGGTACAGGTCTTGGCGGTGGTCATGACGAAAGAGAGCAGACACTCAACCAGTTGCTCGTTGAGATGGATGGTTTTGGCGTAAATGAAGGTATCATCGTGATGGCAGCCACAAACCGTGTGGATATTCTCGACCCTGCTATTTTAAGACCGGGCCGTTTTGACCGTAAAGTTATGGTGGGAAGACCTGATGTACAAGGCAGAAAAGAGATCCTGGAAGTACATGCAAAAGGAAAACCACTTGGCGATGACGTGGATCTTGCACAGATTGCCCAGACAACAGCAGGATTTGCGGGTGCAGATCTCGAAAACTTATTAAATGAAGCAGCGATTCTTGCAGCAAAAGAGAATCGTGTGTTTATTCAGCAGAAAGATATTCAGCGTTCTTTTGTGAAGGTTGGAATTGGAGCTGAAAAGAAGAGTAAGATCGTTTCTGAAAAAGAAAAACGAATTACAGCATATCATGAAGCAGGACATGCGATTTTATTCCATGTTCTTCCTGATGTAGGACCTGTTTACAGTGTATCGATCATCCCGACAGGTGCAGGTGCGGCGGGATATACCATGCCGCTTCCAGAGAAGGATGAGATGTTTAACACAAAAGGAAAGATGCTCCAGGAGATCACAGTTTCTTTAGGTGGTCGTATCGCAGAGGAGTTGGTGTTTGACGACATTACAACTGGTGCTTCACAGGATATTAAGCAGGCAACAGCGCTTGCAAAATCTATGGTTACCAAATTTGGTATGTCCGAAGAATTAGGACTGATCAATTATGATCATGACAATGAAGAAGTGTTTGTAGGAAGAGATTTTGCAAATACATCCAGAGGATATGGAGAAGAAGTTGCCGGTAAGATTGACAGAGAAGTAAAACGAATTATTGATGAATGTTATGCAAAAGCGAAAGCCATTATCGTAGAACATCATGATGTATTAGAAGCTTGCGCTAAATTATTACTAGAGAAAGAAAAAATTACAGGCGAGGAATTTGGGACATTATTTTATGAAGAAGGAAGCATTATTTAGTGACGGAACTGGGAATTATGTGATTCCGGCAGAACCAAAAGAATATGAGACAGTCACATTGCGCTTTCGTGCTGCAAAAGATGATATTGAACAGGTAAATGTGATTTGCGGTGAGCAGAGTGTGACAATGCAAAAGGCCTATACAAGAGGAGAATTTGACTATTACGAATTGACCTGGAAACTTGAGGAAGAGCCACTAAGATATTGTTTTAAAGTATTTGATAAAAATAAAAATGAAAATGGAGAATATCAATTCTGTTATTACAACAGAATTGGTGTCTCAGATCATATCAATAACGAATATGCATTCGTGATCGTACCAGGATTTTCTACACCAGACTGGGCGAAGGGTGCAGTTATGTATCAGATTTTTGTAGACCGTTTCTTTAACGGTGATGAGACCAATGACGTAGAGGATGGAGAATATATTTATATTGGAGAGCCTTGTACACGTGTAAAAGATTGGGACAAATGTCCGGCATTTATGGGTGTAAGAGAATTCTATGGCGGAGATCTGCAGGGAGTTCTTGATAAATTGGATTATCTGCAGGATCTGGGAGTAGAAGTTATTTATTTCAATCCACTTTTTGTATCACCATCCAACCACAAATATGATATTCAGGATTATGATTACATCGATCCACATTATGGCAAGATCGTGGCAGATGGCGGAGAAGTGCTTGCAGAAGGTCAGAGAGAAAACTGTCTGGCAACGAAGTACAAGCAGCGTGTAACTGCAAAAGAAAATCTGGTTGCAAGTAACCAGTTATTTATTCGTTTAGTAGAAGAAATGCACAGAAGAGGGATGAAAGTCATCCTTGACGGTGTATTTAATCATTGCGGTTCCTTTAATAAATGGCTTGACCGCGAGAAACTTTATGAAGGTTCTCAGGATTATGCGCCTGGTGCGTATGTATCTGAGGACAGTCCTTACCACAGCTTCTTTAGGTTCCATCAGAATGAATCTTCTAAATGGCCATACAATGGCAGTTATGATGGATGGTGGGGACATGATACACTTCCAAAGCTGAATTATGAAGAATCAGCAAAGCTGGAAAATTATATTTTGAATATTGGTAAAAAATGGGTATCGCCACCGTACAATGCGGATGGATGGAGACTGGATGTGGCTGCTGATTTGGGACAAACACCGAAGTATAACCATGAATTCTGGAAAAAGTTCCGTCGTGCTGTAAAACTTGGCAACCCAAATGCGATCATTCTGGCAGAACATTATGGAGATCCAAAAGAATGGCTGCAGGGAGATGAGTGGGATACTGTTATGAACTATGATGCGTTCATGGAACCAGTTACCTGGTTCTTGACAGGAATGGAAAAGCACAGTGACGGATACAGACAAGATCTGTATGGCAATGTGCAGCATTTTATCGGTTCAATTAAACATCATATGACTCGGTTTTTGACACCATCGCTGATGGTTTCGATGAATGAATTATCAAATCATGACCATTCGCGTTTCCTGACTCGTACAAACCATTATGTAGGAAGAGTTCAGAAACTTGGATATGAAGCGGCGGGCCGCGATATCAATAAAGCTGTCATGAGAGAAGCAGTTATGATGCAGATGACATGGATCGGTGCACCAACTGTTTATTATGGGGATGAGGCAGGCGTTGTAGGGTTCACAGATCCGGACAACCGAAGAACATATCCTTGGGGAAATGAAGATAAAGAATTGATTGCCTTCCATAAAGAAGCAATTCGTGTTCACAAGGAAAGTGAAGCGCTTAGACTTGGTTCGTTGGAAATTTTTGGAGGAAGAGAAAATGCGGTTGCATATAGTCGCTTTACCGAAAAAGATAAAGTAGTGGTTGTTGTCAATAATGGTTCAGCACCAATTGAAATCAACGTTCCAGTATGGAGAGCGGAAGTGCCTATGGATTGTACAATGACACGACTTTTATATTCTTATGAAGACGGTTATTCTGCAAGAAAAGGTGAATATAAAGTAGTAGATGGAGAGATTGCTTTGAGACTTGGAAAGCATTCGGCAATAATCTTACAATATAAAAAATAAAAAAAGTATTGCAATTCAAAAAGAAATATGATATAAATATAACTTGTCAGGTTGGTAGACCTGACATATGGATGGGTTCCCGAGTGGCCAAAGG
>CAZUVY010000077.1:0-12630 GCA_964623905.1 uncultured Faecalimonas sp. | reverse complement strand
AATAAAGGCAGACACAATGCCAGTGCCTGCCTCTAAAATCATTTATGCTCATCTTTGATATAAACTGCATGATTGAGTTTGTTTTATTTTTTTCTATAAATCAATAGCTATATTTTGCTTTTTCATTTTGTGCTTTTCCGCATATCCAGTCAAAAACAGGGTCAGCGCTCCGTCACCTGTTACATTACAAGCTGTACCAAAGCTGTCCTGAATCGCGAAGATTGCAAGCATTAAAGCCGTACCTTCTCCATTAAAGCCAAGAACGCCTGTAATAAGACCCAGCGAAGCCATAACGGTACCGCCTGGTACACCAGGAGCTCCGATCGCAAAGATAGCCAATAAGGCACAGAAGAGAATCATAGTTCCTATTGATGGCAATTCACCATAAAGAACCTTCGATACGATCATAACAAAGAATACTTCTGTCAAAACCGAACCACAAAGGTGAATGTTGGCAAATAAAGGAATACCAAAGTCTACCATATCATCACGAAGTACTTTTGACTTTCGCGCACACTTAAGTGCCACTGATAAAGTCGCCGCTGAAGACATTGTACCTACCGCTGTAATATAAGCCGGCCCATAATGCTTTAAAACTTCTTTATAATCCTTTCCAGAATATACACCGGCCGTGATATATAATACCGCTAACCAAATGTAATGTCCGATCATAACGATCACTACTGCGATCAAGAAGATTGGCAGTTGTTTCGTAATAGTTCCCTCGTATGCCAAGCATGCAAATGTACATGCGATAAATACCGGAAGGATCGGAATAATGATTTTAGAAACGAGTTCTAAAACGATCTTCTGGAATTCATCCAAAATAACGATGATTGTTTTTGCTTTTGTCCAAACTGCTCCAAGACCGATCAGCACAGAAAATACCAATGCACTCATGACATTCATAATCTGTGGAATTGAAAGTCCAAACACGTCAGCTGGAAGCTCTTTTAAAGTTGCTGCACTTTCAAATGTCAAATTAGGAATAATCACATAGCCTGCAGTCATTGATAATAAAGCAGCTAAAATAGAAGATACATAAGCCAATGCCAATGCAACTCCAAGCATTTTCGATGCGTTGCTTCCTAATTTGGTAATGGATGGGGCAATAAACCCAATCACAATAAGTGGTACAATAAAGTTAATGATCTGGCTTAAAATGTTCTTGATCGGAACAAGTACAGCCATAACACTTTCTGGAACTAACAGTCCAAAAATGATTCCAACGATGATTCCAATTAAAAGTTTCGCTGGTAAACTTGATAATATTTTCTTCATAAAGCCTCTTCTCCTCTCACTGATAACACATCAGTAACCTTGCTGTCTCAATCATACATAAATTATTTACTATAATTTATTCAGAAATTATGTCCTGAATGAGCCTTTATCTTTTTATCTTATTGACCGATCATAATCTTGATAATTTCTTCGTTTGTCTGTTTCATACCTTGTTTTCCAAGACGACCAACATTTTGAATTGTGGCTTCTACACCAGCGCCTACAATACCATCTTCTCTGTAGAATTGTTGTTCATTCTTGTACATATGATAACCTAAAATTGCTGCTTCAATTGCAGATGCAATCTTAGCTGCACAAGATGCTTTTGCTCCGTCACAAACAATACCTGAAACATTTCCAAGTGCGTTTACGATTGTATGAACGATCACATCATATGTTCCATCAAGAAGGTATGCAATACCTGCGCCTGCACCTGCACCTGCACTTACTGCACCACAGAATGCTGACAAACGACCGATATATTGTTTTTGGTGAATTGTAACAAGGTTAGAAAGCACCAAAGCTCTAAGCAATGTTTCATGGCTTGCTCCAATTTCTTTTGCATATTCAATAACAGGAAGTGATGTTGTCATACCCTGGTTACCGCTTCCAGAGTTGATGATAACTGGAAGTTCGCATCCGTTCATTCTCGCATCAGAACCTGCTGCAGCTGCTGCTTTTGCTCTTACCATAATGCTGTCGCCGTATGTTTTTAAAAGTACGCTTCCGATATTTGCACCATAGTCTCCGCGAAGACCTTCTGCTGAAATAGCTGAGTTATAGTTGATCTGTCTTTCAATTGTTTCTCTGATATCTTCGATATCTACTGTATTTGTAAAATCAAGAATATCTTCGATATTTAAAAGAGAACGATCTGTTAAACCTGATTCATCTTCCCCTGCTACTTCGATATTATGTAAAACTTCACCATCTTTTTCAATTAAAACAACGTTTGTATGATAGTTTGCAATTCTTACTTTTGCATAAGATTCACCTTTAAATACTGTAACGATGATATCAAAAGTAATTCCATTATCTGCATGATTTACTTTAATATCTGTTGTATCAAGGAATTCTCTCATCTTTGCAATTTCTTCTTCTGTAACTTCTGCAATTACTTCAAGTTCTTTTTCCGCTTTTCCTGCAACGATCCCTGCTGTAGCAGCTGCTGGAATTCCTTTTAAATGATTCGTATTTGGAACGATAACACTCTTTACGTTTTTAATAATACTTCCGCTTGCATCAATAACTACTCTGTCTGGCATACATCCCAGAGTCTCTCTTGCCTTTGCAGCAGCGTATGCTAATGCGATTGGTTCTGTACATCCCATCGCTGGAACCAGTTCTTCTTTCAGAATCTGGACATATGCGCTGTATTTCACATCTTCTTTTCTCATATTGTGTCTCCTCTCTTTCCTCTACAAACGTATTTTATATTATTTCTTCGTTCGTTTAAGCTTCATTCATTATAACGCTGCCATATCGTAATGTAAACAGTTTTTGGTCAATTTTACTAAATCTCATTTTATTTTCCATGCTTTTTCCACACTTTTGCACATTAAAGTCTTAGCACAGCAAAAGCATGTTAAAACAGAAATAATATTTTTTTCAACTGATCTGCCTGAAATACAGGAGTCTTTTCACATATTTTTTCCATACGGATCAGATTCACATCTGAATGCTCTATTTCTCTAGAAACACGATGTGCAATATCTACAAATTCATAAAAATCAAACTTTTCTCCAAGCTCAATCCATTTCGCAATCGATAATTCCTGGATCAAAATCACGCTTACAACTGCGGTCTGCATCTTTCCTATAATATTGTCATCATAGACTGCACCACAAAAATAGGTAAATACAAAATATACCATCAATTGTTCCAGCCAGCACGACCAGACATCATAAGAGTTGCTCTTTAATCCAATGGTTTTGTGAAAACGTTGTCTGTTTTCTTCATATACTCTCTGTCCTTCACCATAGAGTGCAAATTCTGCTTTTTTTACATACTCTGGCCAATCCGCCTTTAATACTTCCAATTTATAAAATGTTCGGAAAACTTTTCGTATGATACTGCAATATTCATTTGGTCCGGTCACATTTTCCTCAGCATTTTTCTGAAATGCAAGTAAATGCTCCATATCACCAAATTTTTCGATCACTTCATCCATATCACAGAGTCTGTCTTCGTCCAGCATCTTCTGCATCTGGTCTGCAAGTTCCAGAACCATACCGATACGGATCATAATGTCTACATCGCGATTTTGGAGAAGTTTCAATATTTTTTCACGGGCATCCATTAATTTTGTATAAAGAAGAAAATCAAAATCTTCAAAGTCCTCATCTTCTTCCTCATCCTTCATTGTAATAAACTGCACAGGTTCTGTGCATCCAAGGATGATTTTTGCAGCCTCAATACATGACAACGAAAGCGATCCTTCTCTCACGCCTTCAAACTCTTCTCGATGTCTCGGATAATTTCTGCAGGTATCGCAAAGCATGTGTTCACCTGCTTCAATATGGATATCACAAAGATTTTGATCATTCAAAAAAGCACAGCGTTTGTCATGCTGTAAAAAACATCCTTCTTTCCAGTCAATCGAATTTTTTAATCGATTTCCAAATGGCCCATCCATTTTTTCATATTTTTCCAATGTATCTTCATCTATCATGATCGCCCAGCCGGCGCAACATGTATCTTCACATTCGGCTGCCGTACACTGAAAATCATTAAAATAATGTGGTATTCTATATTCCATAATATCCCTTTCTTTTTTCAATCTTAATCCGCCAAAAATTATAACATAATAATTATACTCTTTCCCACTTTTTCTTTCAATTCCTTATCTGTAATATGTTCCAGTCAGCCAAGTTGAAAACACTGTTGTAAGATTTGGATTTGTAAAGTAAAATAGAATCGTCTAGTCTGACAGAAAGAGAGGAAACAGGATGGATTTTCAAGATTATTTAACAAAACAATTTCAACTACATCCAATCATGCAGCCACAGGATTTTGTAAAGATGTGCTATCAGGCTGCTTTTGGTGCAGAACATTTATTAGCCAATATTTCTTCTGCAGAATCCTATTTTCTTCAGGAATATGAAAAAACACCTGCTTCGGATGGGATGTTATATGAGATGATTTCTCCGTCCGTTTGCCGCATCAACCTGTCATCCTGGAAGGAGACTGGAATGCCGGCAGAATGGCTTTTTCGTATGTTTGTAAATTCTGCTGCTATTTCTTCAAACGGCAAAGCACTTTTTGAAGATTATTTAAAAATCGCAGATCAATTTATTCAAAACCAGACCCTGTCCTTTTCTTTGCAGGACTGGAATGATTATATGACAGAATATCGCAGTGCCGGAATGCCTTCTGTGCATCACAGCCATCTATATCGTGAATCGGAGCATCCTGCTTATCGCATTATAAATTCTCGTTTCATCCGTCTGCTGCCAATCTTAAAGAAGGCTGCCGCACTTCCTGATCGTGATCATGCAGCTATTATCGCAATTGACGGGCGTGCTGCTTCTGGAAAATCTACGCTTGCCGACGACCTGAAACTGATTTTACAAGGGAGTATCGTGCATATAGACGATTTTTTCCTTCCTCCCGTACTCCGTACTGAGGAACGTTTTTCTGAACCTGGAGGCAATGTACATTATGAGCGATTTCAGTCAGAAGTTCTCCCACTTCTGACAGATCAAGCATCGTTTTCCTATCGCACTTTTGACTGTCAGAAGATGAGTTTCGGTAAGATGCGTCTTGTCGAAAATTCTAATTGGAGAATTGTGGAAGGAGCCTACAGTCATCATCCTTCTTTTGGATCGTATGCAGATCTTAAAGTGTTTTCGGATATTACCCCCGATATGCAGATGGATCGAATCAGAAAAAGGAATGGGGAATGGATGGCAGAGAGATTTCGAACAGAATGGATTCCTCTGGAAGAGATTTATTATGAATATTATCACATAAAAGAAAATGCAGACATTGTGATATCTGCAAATATTGCAAAATGCAAAAACTAATTTTATTTAAATCAAAAAAGGAAGACACCGCCGGGTGTCTTCCTCTTTTTATACCTTATCTGCTTACCGCGAGTTATTGAGCATCTAAGTATTTTTGGAGATATTCAGCACTCTTTTCAAGATCTTGTTTCAGAATGTTTTCTGTCTTGATCAATGTAGAGAATGATGAATATAAGTTACCTACAAGGTTGTTATTGTATGCGATAAAGTCTTCTTGGTTGATTGCATACATAACAGCTTTTCTTAAGTTGATGTCTGACATGATAGAGCCTTCATCCATGTTGAATTCAGCGTATGTTGTAGCATGTCTTGTGTATACGAATACTTTGTATCCTTCACTTTCCATTGTAGCAACATCGTTTGTGTTACATGAATCCATGATATCGATTTCGCCTGAACGGAAACCTGTACCAGCAGATGTTAAGTCTTTATAGAATTTTTGAGCTACATAAGTAATCTTTGGTTCATATTCTGTGCCAGCCATGTATCCTGGGTTCTTTTCGAATCTTACTTCGTAATCTGTGTATTCTACAAGAGCGTAAGGACCTGACATGTAAAGCATGTTGTCACCAGATTTGATTGCTTGTGGATCACCATAGCATACATCTGTGTTAGGATCGTATTCTTCAACTGTAAATTGAGAGTTGTAAGCTTCACATTGTTCTTTGTTGATGATACCAGCTGATTGGTGAGCTAAGTAGTAAAGTACCTGTGGGAAAGCTGTTGATGTTTCAACTTTAACAACTTGGTATTTACCTGCTGCATTATCAACATCTGCGTCTGCTGTAACTAATTCGCTAACTGGAGTTGCAAGACCTTCTGATAATGTTTCAAGGATTGTTGCACCTGTATCAGAGTCTTTTACTGTGTTAAGTTCTTCTAAATCTGCTACTATAGAGATATTTGACATATGGTTGTGTAAGTTATATGTCTTGTGAGAAGCTACACTGTTTTTGTCTGCTGCTCTTGTAAGAGAGTAAACAACGTCTTCACCACCAACAAGGATATCTGTACCAACTACGTGTTTATCTTCTACTTTTGAGAAGAATACATCATCACGAAGGATGAAGTAGAATGCCTGGTTTCCTTCAGCGATTGCATAGTTAAGTGAAAGTGAACCATCTGATTCGATTTGATCATCTTCTGTCATGTTGATGATACGGATATTAATGTTTGAAGATAATTGGTTGATAGAACCATCGTTAGCTTGGATTGGGTCTAATGATGTAAGAGCCATAGTGTTGTACATCCAAAGTGTTCTTGTTTCATTTAATGATGTATCAACATATGAATAGTTTTCCCAGAATGCTGAACGAGATTGTGGGTTCTTAACTGTTGATTCGTCAACAACTTCTTGGTTGATTACACGGATACCTTTTGAAGCATATAATGGTAATGTATAAGCCATTTCTGTTACAAGGTAGTTTTCAAGTTCTGTGTATGTTTCGATGTATTGAGCTGGTGTTTCACCTGCTGCCTGATCGATAAGTGCATCAACTTTTTCGTCGTTGATTCCACCTGAGTTGTATTCACCGTATGAAGCGTAGATATCTCTTGTAGCGTAGTCAGGGTTACCTGTTACAGTTGTCCATCCTCCTAAAACGATATCCCATTCACGAGAATCTTCTACTGTTGTCATACTTGAATAGTCTGGTTGCATGTTGAGTTCAACCTCAAAACCAGCTTTTGTTAACTGGTCACGTAAGATGTTAAGTGATGATTCTTGAGCAGAATAACCTAACACTCTGATTTTTACTTTCTCATTATTTGTTTCTTTATCTTCGCTGCCACCGCAAGCTACTAAAGAGAACATCATAACGATACTAAGTACTAATGCAAGTAATTTTTTCATTTGTTCCTTCTCCTTTTTTGTTTTTTTATGTGATGCCCCTCGCGGCTGATCACCGTTTTTTAGTATTTTCATTCTACTATAATGAAAATATTTTGTAAAGTATCTGTGAATATTTTGTGAACACTATTGACCTTCGTATTTCAAAGTACCCGCTGCTACTTCTTCCCATCTGTGACATGCTACGAAATGATCTGGCTTAGCTTCCACAAATTGTGGGTTCTCGCTGTAACATTTTTCTGTAGCGAATGGACAACGTGTTGCAAAACGACATCCTACTTTTGGATTGATTGGTGATGTAATTTCACCTTTCAGAATAATTTTCTTGCTCTTTTGATGTATATTTACAGATGGAATTGCTGATAATAAAGCAATTGTATATGGATGCAATGGTTGTTCAAAGATGTCCTTCTTAGGAGCTTTTTCGATCAGTTGTCCTAAGTACATAACCCCGATATTCGTTGAAATATGTTTTACAACGGATAAGTCATGAGTAATGAACATATATGTAAGTCCCATTTTTTCCTGAAGATCCATAAGTAAGTTCAAAATCTGAGCCTGTACGGATACGTCCAGCGCTGATACTGGTTCGTCACATACAATAAATTGTGGATTGATTGAAAGTGCACGTGCAATAACGACACGCTGACGGCGTCCACCATCAAATTCGTGTGGATATTGATTGTATGAACGCATTGGAAGACCTACTAAATCCATGAGTTCTTCTACTCTTGCACGGATCAATTCATCTTGTTTTGCTTTAGGTATTCTCTTTCCATTCTCATCTTTTGCATAAACTTTATGTAACTTTAATGGTTCTGCGATGATCTGTCCGATTGTCATTCGTGGATTGAGTGATGCATATGGATCCTGGAAGATGATCTGCATATCCTGACGCATTCTACGCATATCATTATCATTGAATGTATTAATATCCATTCCATCGTACAAAACGTCACCACTTGTTGCTTCATGAAGTCTCAGAATAACACGGCCAAGTGTACTCTTACCACATCCAGATTCACCTACGATACCTAATGTTTCCCCTTTTTTGATTGTAAGGTTAACATCATCTACAGCATGAAGAAAACCTGCTGGAACAGGGAAATATTTTTTAAGACGTTTGGTTTCAATCAAAACCTGATTTTCCTTATTTTCCATTATTTTTCCTCCTATTTATTTTCTTCTTTGCTGAATAAATCAAAGTGGCACATATATTTGTGTGTATCACCATGTTGTCTTGGCTGTTCTGTCTTGCAAACTTCTTTGCAGTAACGGCAGCGTGGGTGGAAATAGCATCCTGTAGGAAGATCTGCTGCATTAGAGATTGCTCCTTCAATAGGAATCAGTCTGTCAGAGTCAGCATCCAATTTAGGAATTGATTCAAATAATCCCTTTGTATATGGGTGTTTTGGATTGTCATATACTTCTTCAATTGTACCTGCTTCCACAATCTGGCCTGCATACATAATCGCTACTTTATCACATGTCTCCGCTACAACACCAAGGTCATGAGTAATCAGGATCATAGCCATTTTGTATTTTTCACGAAGATTGTTGATGATATCAAGAACCTGAGCCTGGATAGTTACGTCAAGGGCTGTTGTAGGTTCGTCAGCGATCAAAAGTTTAGGGTTACAAAGCAAGCTCATTGCGATTACAACACGCTGTTTTTGTCCACCGGAAAATTCGTGTGGATAGTTGTCATAACGGTCTTCTTTAACACCTACAACTTTTAATAAATCGATAACACGTTTTTTTGCTTCTGCTTTTGAAACTTTTTCATGAGTAAGCACAACTTCTGCAAGCTGTTCTCCTACTGTCATGATTGGGTTAAGCGCTGTCATTGGATCCTGGAAGATCATAGAAATACCATTACCACGCATTGCTTGATTTTCTTTGTCTGTATTGTAAATTACGTTTTTGCCTTCAAAGTTGATTTCACCATCAACGATGATTCCAGGTGGGTCTGGAATTAATTGCATGATAGAAAGAGCTGTTGTTGTCTTACCGGCACCTGTTTCACCAACAAGTCCAAGTGCTTCTCCTTCTTTTACTTCAAAATCAATACCATTTACAGCTTTCGCTGTCATTTCGCTTGTAACATAGTGAACATGAAGGTTTTTAACGTTTAAAACTGTATTGTTTTCCATCTCTTACCTCCTGTTATTATTTAAGTTTAGGGTCAAGGGCATCTCGTAAACCATCACCAAAGAAGTTGAATGATAATACGATGATAATGATTGCAAGACCTGGGAAAATAGCCATATGTGGATGTGTTTCCAGGAAAGTAGAACCTGCTTTCAGTACGTTGCCCCATTCTGGAACGTACGCTTCAACACCAAGACCTAAGTATGAAAGTGAAGATGTTGAAAGTACTGCTGAACCAATACCCATTGTAGCCTGTACGATAACTGGAGCTAATGAGTTTGGAATAATATGTCTGAAAATAATTGTTCCGTTCTTAGCACCACACGCTTTTGCTGCTTCAACGAATTCCTGATTTGAAACACCAAGAACCTGTGCACGAACGATTCTTGCATAACCAGGTACACTTGAAATTGAAAGAGCTAATACCAGGTTTGTTGTACTTACACCAAATGCTGCGATAATCGCAATTGCTAACAGAATAGATGGTACCGCATTGAATACATCAAGGATACGCATGATAATGTTATCCAGCTTTCCACCGTAATATCCTGCCAAAGCACCAAGGAGACCACCAGCTACGATTGGAACCATTGTTGAAATAAGACCAATCAGAAGTGAAATACGAGCTCCGAATACAAGTCTTGTAAATACACAGCGGCCATAATCGTCACATCCAAATGGATATGCAAGGCTTGGGAATACAAGTCTTGTCATAAAGTTGTTGTCAATCGCAATATTATAATCGAATGTAAGATTAGATCCGATCGAAAGTGCAATAAAGAATACTACAAGAAGCATACCGATAACGGCTGTATAGTTTCTGAAAAGACGTGTGATAACGTCGATCCATTCAACATTTACTTCTTCATTCTTATTGCGGTATTTACCAATTGTAACAAGACCTAATACAAATGAGAATACGTTACCTAAGCAGATACCTAAAAGACAGATTACTGCAAAAGGCATGAATTTCTTGTCTGGTTTTTTACCAAATGTATATTTGTTAACTGCAGCCAGAATGACAAGATTTAAAACTGCATACAGTGTATAAAGTCCAATACCTAACCAGAATGTATCTACCTGAGCTTCTTTAAATAAGTTGATTAAAGATACAGCAACAATAAGTAATGTTACAAGGAAAGAATATACTGCCAATTGGTATTCGATATTCTTTTCTTTCTTCAAAAGCATTACACCTGCAATAAACATAAAGAAGTTACCTGTAAGCATACAAAGGATTAATATGATTCCTAATTTTCTTGTTCCATTTGAGATTGTCCCATTTGGACCTGTTACTTCTTTTTCAATTTTCTTTACTACTAAAAATTGTAATAAAGTTTCCACGCCAAAAATAGCCATAAGCGCTATCATCACTACAGAAGGAGCAACTGGATTCCCGAAAAGCAGTGGAATAAAAATCTGCCAAACAATTAAAAAGATTTCCAATGCACCTGTCATTTGAAATGCGAATCTTGATGTTGTATGTTCAAGAGAGCCGCCTAATTTTCTGTTATTTACTTTTTTCTGATAAAAATCGATATTTTTCTGATTTTCTATCTTTGCCACTTTTAAGCTCCTCTCCTTTCCTAATAATTCTTCATCTTAGACTTGATACGTGGGTCGATTACTGCATACAGAATATCAACCAGCAAGTTCATAAGTGATACTACGAATGAAATATATACTACCCCACCAAGTACTACAGGAACATCAGGAATGAATTGTTTATCAACGATATATGAACCGATACCATTAATATTGAATACTTTTTCTGTTACAGAAGCACCACCCATAAGACCGCCAAATGACATACCAATTGTTGTGATGATTGGAATCATGGCATTTCCTAAGATGTGTTTTAATACTACTTTGTTTTCAGCTAAACCTTTTGCACGAGCTGTAAGGATATAGTCTGAGTTCTTAACTTCCAGCATTGATGAACGTGTCATACGCGCAATCTGAGCCGACATACCGGTACCTACTACAATAGCCGGCAAGATCAGTGTCATCCAGTTATTCGGGTCAAACGATGACGGAAGCACTCCAAGGTTAACGGCAAACAACAGAATCAACATCAACCCCAACCAGAAGTTCGGAATTGAAAGACCCAATAATGCGAAGAACATTGCTACATAGTCAAATGTAGAATATGGTTTAATAGCTGAAATAATACCTGCTGGAATCGCGATGATCAAAGCAACTACCATTGACCAGAATGTTACCTGAAGTGTAATTGGGAATCTTGATGCAATTGCTGCCATAACAGGAGCACCATCTTGATATGATTTACCCAAATTAAATGTGATCAGGCTTTTAAATGTGTCAAATAATTGTGTAAGATATGGTCTGTCTAAACCATATACTTTGTTCCATTGGTCAATCTGTTCCTGTGTAGCTGTTGGACCAAGAATATTCGTAGCCGCATCCATAGGAGCGATATAAAGGATTGTAAATACAAGCCATACCACACCAAAAAGTACGAAAATCATCATAAAAATACGTTCTGTTGCATATTTTCCGATTGGTCTTGTAAACAAGAACATGAGGACATACATTGGGAAAGATACCACGATCGATACCACTCTGAACAACATATTATCCATCAAATCCGAATAACATGAAGCCATTGTAATTTCCTGAACTTTCTGCATTTCAGCAATTACTTTTGCCTTGTCATTTAAGATTTGATTAAACTTCTTGTCAGCAATTACTGCTGCCTGTTTTTCAACTTCACTGTCTGATACAGTTTTCTTGAAATATTCATTTTTCTTTTTTACCTGAACGATTGCGTCTTTCAGAAGCTGTTCTTTCAGGTTCTGTGCATCAAGCTCTGCTTTTACTTTTGCTTTAATACCTGCATATGCATCTTTACCTTTTTTGCTCTTATAGGTAATAAATGTAATCAGGACTGTGATAAAGCCCAGTATCCAAAGCCAGATACGGTACGTTGAGTTGCGATACATTCTTGCAAATGTAGTCTTAAACGTTTTAATGTTCATCACTTCACTCCCTATTCTTTTTTTGCAGAAATCGTATCAGATCTACATTTAAAACATTTCTCTTGTAAACTTCTCTGTTTTACCACGCTAAAGAGTTTTTTCGCCAAAATGAAAACGCTTAAATACGGAAGCACTTAAGCGTTATTTTGCGATCCATGTCGTAAATTGTATAATCTGCTCACAATCTGTCTGCATCTTTTATTGCATTATACACAAAATATCGACCGATTACAACCAAAATATTAATAATTTTACCAAATATTATACTATAACGACATTTTCGCAGTCACGATGTTGTATTTGTGTGGACCATATTTTTCTACGC
>CAZUVY010000076.1:0-12951 GCA_964623905.1 uncultured Faecalimonas sp. | reverse complement strand
ATATATAAAATATTACTTCTGATGAAAGAAAGGTGTTTCCAATGGTTTGTATATTTTAGTTGGTCAATTTTATTGTGCTTTGTAGTTATTGCAAGGAAAAGTATGTTAGCAATTTGTAATATACTTTTCAAGATAATGAAATTTTCAAAAATGAAAGGAGCAATTATTATGTTAAAAAAATTCATGATTTGTGTTTTAAACTTTATGTTGTTCTTTGCAATGGCAACTTCCAATGTCTCAGCTGCAACAGTGGACTATGCGCCAAGTGATTCGCTAATGGAATATGTTAGTGATCTTCATTCTACGAATGTAAGATATTCAGTTTTCGATTCTATGGGACAAAATGTTACGACTAGCTTTGATATAGCGACACAAAATATGTCAAACAGCCAAATTTGTAATTATATGCATGAAAATGTACTAATGATATCAAAATATTATGTCAGCGATATACAGCTTGCCTCTGTAGGTGGAACTGATACTTTTACACATTGGTATGGCGGATATGCGATGGATAGAAACAACATGTTCGAAGCAGAAATTCAATTTGAACTTACCTGTACTGTTACGTGGGATTCTTCGTATGGAATTTACAATGGTTCGTGCTATATGAAGTCTGGTACTTTTAAATGCACGAATTTCAACAATCCAACAGTTATGTCTGATAGTTATGATACAACTATTACTAGCAACAGAAAAAAGATAACATATACATACGAAATGACATTTGGGCTTGAGGTTCCTGGAAAAGTGAATCCGGTATTTTATGATTTCACACATTCATTTAGCTGGTCATGCTAATTATACAGCAATAAATATTTGAAAGAGGGGGATGAAATAATATGAAAAAATATTCAAAAATCGCTAATTACTTTTTGATTGGATATTTTATAGCTAATTTGTTGAGAATTTTAGCTATTTTGTCAGGTAGACTTCTTTTTGATCGTGCTATAAAGGATATGAATCATACGACACCGCCCGATATACCTTCTGTTTATTATTTCCTAGGTGAAACGGCAGTTCCAGTGTTATTAATTGTAAGTAACATATGTGCAATTGTATTGATAGTACTTGCGTTTTATTTAAAAATCCGCTATAAATCGAATTTGAATATTCTGGAACAGATTTTAAAAATAAATGTTTTTGTTGTTGTTCTTACATTGTATATTATCTATATAACATCCGAATTAATTGGTGATTCGCCAACAATTTATAATTATTGCATATATAATCTAAGTTCAATAATTTTAATATTATTATTTCTGGTAGTTTTTAAAATAATATCAAGTAAGAATAAAAGTATCAATAATAAAACAATCGCAGATTCATAATTAAAAATGATTTAAATATATAATCAAAAAACGTCGATTCGTAGTTTGAATCGACGTTTTTGTGTGAATTTTGTATTTTACAATAATTGAATTCCGTTTTCAGTTGCTTTTTTTACAATGTGTTCTGGCCATGTAGAAGATTGTACTTCTCCAATGTGAGCCTTTCTTAAACAGTACATACAGATACGAGACTGTCCAAGACCGCCACCGATCGTGTATGGAAGTTCGTGATTTAAAAGTGCTTTTTGGAAATCAAGTTCCGCACGTTCCGGACATCCGGCAAGCTCTAACTGGCGTATTAAAGAGTCTTCATCAACACGAATACCCATAGAAGATAATTCCAATGCAATATCAAGTACCGGATAGTATACGATAATATCTCCATTTAATTCCCAGTCATCATAGTCAGGGGCACGGCCATCGTGTCTTTCGCCGGAGATTAATTTCTTACCGATCTGTGAAATGAATACAGCGCCCTTGTCTTTTACAATCGCGTATTCTCTTTCCTTTGGTGTCTTTTCTGGATACATATTTTCTAATTCCTGAGATGTGATAAAGAAAATATCATCAGGAAGAAGAGGTTCTATGTAATTGTATCTTCTTGAAATATAATTCTCAGTCTCTTTCAGAGCAGCGTAAACCTTGCGAACTGTGTATTGTAATGTCTCTGTGTTACGTTCTTCTCTGGAAATTACTTTTTCCCAGTCCCACTGGTCAACATAGATGGAGTGAATGTTGTCTGTATCTTCATCGCGACGGATCGCGTTCATATCTGTATAAAGTCCTTCACCTGAATGGAATCCATAACGTTTTAATGCGTAGCGTTTCCATTTGGCAAGTGAGTGAACGATTTCTACAGCGGCATCTTCCTGTTCTTTGATTCCGAAAGAAACTGGACGTTCCACACCGTTTAAGTTGTCGTTCAGACCTGATTCTGGTTTTACAAAAAGTGGGGCAGAGACACGTGTTAAATGCAGTGATTTTGCGAGTGCTCTTTCAAAGTGGTCTTTGATTTCTTTGATGGCAACCTCAGTCTCTCTGATCGTGAGTGGTGATTGATAGCCATCTGGTATCATTAAATGTTCCATAAGTCATCTCTCCTTTAGCAATTAGTAATAGTGTATTCGTATTTCTAATGATATGTCAAGCAAAATAAAAAAATCACCTAATAAAAATCATATTTTTAAAGGCAGCAACATAAGCTGATATAGTGGGACTTTGACAGAAAGAAGGAGGGCAGCATGAAAGAAGAGAAAAAAGAGAATAAAATGGTGGTACTTTCCGTTGAAGAGTATTTGATTTGGAAAAAAGGAAAACGAGAAGGTATTGACCAAAATTGAGCAGAATGTTATGATACAAAAATGAATGAAAGATACAAAGGAGATAGAAAAAATGGCATTATTACAACAATGGAGAGATACAGCATACTCTCAACAAATGGATAAAAACACTATGCAAAAATTCTGGGGAACATATTTTGAACTTGAAAAAAATATTTACGCACAATTATTAGAAAACCCAGATGAAGAAGTAAAAGGTACAGTAAAAGAACTTGCAGAAAAATACGATGTAGAAGTATTTACAATGACAGGATTCCTTGATGGTATCAACGAAAGCTTAAAAGAAGAAAATCCAATCGAAGAGATGGAAGAAGATACAGTAGTAAGCCTTGCATTTGATAAAGAAAAACTTTACAAAAACATGGTAGCTGCAAAGGCTGAATGGTTATATGAATTACCACAATGGGAAAACATTTTCTCAGCAGAAAAGAGAAAAAAATTATACAAAGAACAAAAAGCTTCTGGTACAATTCGTAAAGAAAAGAAAGTTGGAAGAAATGATCCATGTCCATGTGGAAGCGGCAAAAAATATAAAAAATGCTGCGGTAAATAATAGGACGCGTATATGGGATCAGGATATATTGCATTAGGTATACTTGCGATTTTTTATTACATTTATATTGCATTTTATACTAAAAAACTGAATAGTACGTTTTCAAGATTCTGGCTGGCTTTCGGAAGCCTCAATGTTTTGCTTGGGATTATAACCAATTGGACACCGGAGTGGTTTGATAATGGTTTGATAGTAGTGAGTGTGATCTTGTGGATCGTGTTTTTGGCAGTAGAGATTTTGGTGTTGTGTGCGATGGTTTCCATGCCGCAGAAGGATGCGGACTACATCATTATTCTTGGAGCGCAGATTCGAGGAACACAGATTACAGGCTCGCTGAGAAGGCGTCTGGATAAGGGGATTCAGTATTTAAACGAGAATCCAAAGACGGTATGTATCGTTTCCGGTGGCAAGGGCAAAGGTGAGGATATCTCAGAAGCAGAGGCGATGGCTGAATATCTGCAGCTGCATGGAGTAGATAGGAAGAGAATCCGCAAAGAAGACAGATCGACAACAACGTGTGAGAATCTGTTGTTCTGCCGTGAATTTATAAAGAGTCTGGAAAAGGATAAGATTGGTATTATCAGTAACAATTTTCATATATATCGGGCAATGAAGATGGCACGTTATATTGGATATAAAAAGATATTTGCAATTCCTGCAGCGACAGATATGGTACTTTTTCCGAATTATATGGTGAGAGAGTTTTTTGCATTTTTTATTATGTTTTATGAATTGAGAAAAAATGTATAAAAAGTGATCTTGTAATCCATACTAATTTTGCAATCAATAGCAAAAGGAGATATGGATATGACAGAATTGAAATGTAATGTGCATACATGTGTGCATAACAAGAACTATTTATGTGACTTAGATGCGATTGAAGTGGCTGGAAGTTCTGCTCAGACAGCAAGAGATACAAGCTGCGCGAGTTTCGTAGAGAAGAAAGGCGATAATTATTCCAATGAAGCAAAAGAAGCATCTATGACAAGCAACATTACTTGCCATGCAAGGGAGTGTCAGTATAATGATTCTTGCAAATGTCAGGCAGGAAAGATCAACGTCGGTGGGAATGAAGCATGTCGTTCCGAAGAAACAGAATGTGCAACATTTAAAAAAGACAGATAAAATTGTTCTAAAAAAGAGTTCATTCGCTGGACTCTTTTTTAATTTCAATTTAGTTGACGAGTGAAAGTGTAGCCATGTATAATGAACATATGTGTGAAAGGACTGATTTTAATATGGAAAAAACTAAAAATAAAGAAAAACCCAGTTACTATGACAAAAAGCCGGTTTTGGGCGAACAGGGAAGCTGGAAGATAAGAGAGCATTTTGCAAAAGGATTTACTGTATTTCTTATCATTGCTGCAGCTATCGTTTTCTTTTTTGCTTTTTTGAGATTTTCGTATATATTTGATTTGTTGAAGACGATAGTCGGATTGATCACACCCATTATTTATGGTCTGGTGATCGCATATCTGTTGAATCCGATCGTGAATTTTACTGAGAGATATACAATACCGTTTTTTAGACGTTACATTAAAAAAGAGAAGATGTTATATAAAGTATGCAGAGCGATTGGTGTTTTTACAGCCATGGTTATTATGCTTGTGATCATTACTGGACTTCTGAACATGGTAATCCCGGAATTGTTTAGAAGTATTAAAGATCTGGTAGATACGCTGCCAGGACAGATACAGAACTGGATCGCATGGATGAATGAGATTCAGGCAGGAGAGTCATTTGTTGACCGTATGGTGAAGAATGGTCTGGTACAAGCAGGTGAGGCATTGGAAAACTGGGTAAATCAGGCAGATTTCCTGAGTGGAGCGAATGTGATCATGACAAGTGTGATGACAGGAGCGATCAATGTTGTCAATGGGTTGCTTAACATTATTGTGGGTATTATTGTATCTGTTTATGCATTATTCAGCAAAGAGCAGTTTTTGGGACAAGGCAGAAAGATCATCTATGCAATGATGTCATCAAAGCGTGCAAATTTGGCGCTGCATATTATGCGAAAGAGCAATGAGATTTTCGGCGGATTTATTATTGGTAAAATTATCGATTCTGCGATCATCGGTGTGCTTTGCTTTATTGGGGTGAGTATTTTAAAGATGCCATATGCACTGCTAGTCAGCGTATTTGTGGGCGTGACCAATGTAATTCCATATTTTGGACCATTTATCGGGGCAATTCCAAGTGCGATTTTAATTATGCTGGTTGACCCTATGAAAGGATTATATTTTGTGATTTTCATCCTTTTATTGCAGCAATTGGATGGAAATGTGATCGGACCTACAATCTTAGGAGATTCTACAGGACTTTCTGCATTCTGGGTAGTATTTTCTATCCTGCTTTTTGGAGGTCTGTTTGGGGTAGTAGGTATGATTATCGGAGTGCCGACATTTGCGGTATTCTATTATATTGTGAACCTGTTTATTACACAGAAGCTGGAAGAGAAGAATCTTCCGACTGCGACAAGCAGTTACAATGGTATGAATTATGTGGATGACGACGGAAACTATGTTTCTGCAGAAGAATCACAAGCTACAAAATTAGAAGAAGAAAAAGGAGAGTAACTATGCCGATTCGTGTACAAAATGATTTACCTGTGAAAGAAATATTAGAACAAGAAAATATATTTGTAATGGATGAATCGCGTGCGATGTCACAGGATATCCGCCCGCTGAAAGTGGGGCTTTTGAATCTTATGCCATTGAAGGAAGATACTGAGTTACAGATCCTTCGTTCGCTCTCAAATACACCACTCCAAGTGGATGTGATTTTTGTGAATGTTTCTTCTCATGAATCGAAAAATACATCGACAAGTCATATCAATAAATTTTACGTGCCATTCAGTGAGATTAAGAAGCAAAGATTTGATGGCTTCATCATTACAGGTGCACCCGTAGAACAGATGCCATTTGAAGAAGTGGATTACTGGGAAGAGTTGAAAGAAATCATGGAATGGACCAAAACGCATGTGACTTCAACAGTGCATTTATGCTGGGGAGCACAGGCGGGACTTTATTATCATTATGGAATCAACAAAGTCCAGATGGATGCGAAAGTGTTTGGCGTATTCCAACACCGCGTGCACAATCGAAAGACACCACTTGTGCGTGGATTTGATGATGTATTTTATGCGCCACATTCTCGTCATACAACGGTTCCAACAGAGCTGATCCGACAGGAAAAAGAGCTTACGATTCTTGCAGAATCGGATGAAGCGGGGGTATTCCTTGCAATGGCAAAAGAAGGAAAAGAAATCTATGTGATGGGACATCCTGAATATGATCGTGTTACATTACATAATGAATATATGCGTGATAAGAACAAAGGACTTGAGATTGCATTGCCTAAGAATTATTATCCAGATGACAACTGTGAAAACAAGCCGTTATTGACATGGCGTTCACATGCAAACAATTTCTATACAAACTGGATCAACTACTATGTATATCAGGCAACACCATATGTATTGGAAGATGATGAATAAAAATGAGAAAGAAAATCCACTGTCGAGAAAGATGGTGGATTTTTTGTGCTTAGTAGCAAACTAGCGTCGAAAAATCAACTCTTAGATTTTAACAAAATTTCTTCTCTTTTTGATGGTAATTTTTGTATATTATTTTTCCCTTAATTTGGTTGACGCTTAGGGGTTCGAATGATAATATAAAGTCCATACGACTACAGTATGTAGTGAACGAATGCTAATCAAACACAAAATATAGACAAAAATTGAAAGGAGAATACAAGATGATCAGAGTAGTCAAGAAAGACGGTACAAAAGAAGAGTTTAATGTTCAGAAGATTATTGTTGCGGTAAACAAGTCAGCATATCGTGCATTGTACAAGTTTTCGCAGGAAGAGTTAGATTTTATCTGCAAGTTCGTTGAAGATGAAGTGAATAAGATGGGGATTCAGGATATTCAGATCGCTCAGATGCACAATGTAGTAGAAGGTGCGTTAGAGAAGGTGAATCCAGTTGTTGCAAAGAGTTACAAAGATTATCGTAACTACAAGCAGGACTTCGTGCAGATGCTGGATGATGTTTATAAAAAGAGTCAGTCGATCATGTATATCGGAGACAAAGAGAACAGCAACACAGACAGTGCGCTGGTTTCTACAAAGAGAAGTTTGATCTTCAATGAATTGAACAAAGAATTATACAAAAAGTTTTTCCTTACAGTAGAGGAGATTCAGGCGATCCGAGATGGATATATTTACATCCATGATATGTCAGCAAGAAGAGATACCATGAACTGCTGTTTATTCGATGTAAAGAACGTACTCAGTGGTGGGTTTGAAATGGGAAATCTCTGGTACAACGAGCCTAAGACACTGGATGTTGCATTCGATGTAATTGGCGATATCGTATTGAGCGCAGCAAGCCAGCAGTATGGTGGATTTACAGTTCCATGTGTAGATGACATTTTAGAACCATATGCAAAGAAATCACACAAAAAATTGTTAAAAAAATATAAGAACTTAGGTTTATCAGAAGAACAGGCAGAAGAAGTAGCATGGGCTGACCTGGAAAAAGAGATGGAACAAGGTTTCCAGGGATGGGAATATAAGTTCAACTCTGTATCTTCAAGCCGTGGAGATTATCCGTTCATTACAGTGACAGCGGGTGTCAACACATCAAAATACGGCAAACTGGCTACAATTACTATGTTAAAAGTGCGTCAGAACGGTCAGGGTAAGAAAGGTCATAAGAAACCAGTATTGTTCCCTAAGATCGTATTCTTATATGATGAAAATCTTCACGGACCAGGAAAAGAGCTGGAAGATGTATTTGAAGCGGGAATCGAGTGTTCTAGAAGAACTATGTATCCAGACTGGCTCAGCCTTACAGGAAAAGGATATGTTGCAAGCATGTACAAGCAATATGGCAAGATTGTCAGCCCGATGGGATGCCGTGCGTTCCTTTCTCCTTGGTATGAAAGAGGCGGTATGAATCCGGCAGACAAAGACGATAAACCAGTATTTGTCGGCAGATTCAACATCGGTGCAGTAAGTCTTCATTTGCCAATGATTCTTGCAAAAGCAAGACAGGAGAGCAAAGATTTCTATGAAGTTTTAGATTACTATTTGGAACTGATCCGTCAGCTTCATATCCGTACGTATGATTATCTGGGTGAATTAAAGGCTTCTACGAATCCACTTGCATATTGTGAAGGCGGTTTTTATGGCGGCAATCTGAAATTATACGATAAGATCGAGCCATTGCTTAAATCAGCAACTGCGTCCTTTGGTATCACTGCGTTAAATGAATTACAGCAGCTTTACAATAAAAAATCCTTAGTGGAAGACGGACAGTTTGCAGTTGAAGTATTGGAGTACATTAATAAAAAGATCAATCAATTCAAAGAAGAAGATGGACATTTATATGCGATTTATGGTACACCGGCAGAAAACTTATGTGGGGTACAGGTAAAGCAGTTCCGTAAAAAATATGGAATCGTAAAGAATGTATCTGACAGAGAATATGTAAGCAACAGTTTCCATTGTCACGTATCAGAAGATATCACACCAATTCAAAAACAGGATCTGGAAGGTCGTTTCTGGGATCTGAGCAATGGTGGAAAGATTCAGTATGTAAAATATCCAATTAATTATAACAAAGAGGCAATCAAAGCATTGGTACGCCGTGCGATGGATCTGGGCTTTTACGAAGGAGTAAATCTTTCACTGGCATACTGTGACGATTGTGGACATGAAGAATTGTCAATGGATGTTTGTCCGAAATGTGGAAGCAAGAACCTTACAAAGATTGACCGTATGAATGGTTATTTGTCATATTCACGTGTAAAAGGTGATACACGTCTGAATGACGCGAAAATGGCTGAGATAGCAGAAAGGAAATCGATGTAACATGCGATATCACAATATTACGAAAGATGATATGCTGAACGGTGATGGACTTCGTGTCGTATTGTGGGTGGCAGGATGTTCGCACTGTTGCAAAGAATGTCAGAATCCAATTACCTGGGATCCAAACGGAGGTCTGGAATTTGACGAGGCTGCAAAGCAGGAGATTTTTGACGAATTAGAAAAAGATTATATTCATGGCATCACATTTAGTGGTGGAGATCCGCTTCATATGGCGAATTCTTATGACGTGACACAACTTGCGAAGGAGATTCGTAAGAAATATCCAAACAAGTCTATCTGGCTTTATACTGGAGCGAAATGGGAAGAAGTAAAGAATATGAAGATTGTGAAATATCTGGATGTGCTTGTAGATGGAGAATTTATTGTTGCGAAAAAAGACGTGAATCTCCATTGGGTAGGAAGTTCCAATCAAAGAGTCATTGATGTACAGCATACGCTGGAAAAGGGCGAAGTTGTATTCCATGATGACGGCTGTGAATAATCAAGTTTAGGAGAACATGACATGAAAATTAATATCAAGAGACTGAGTGAGACAGCAAAACTGCCTGAAAGAGGCAGCGCATTTGCGGCAGGCTATGATTTGTTTGCGGATTTGCAGGAAGCAATTGAAATCAAGCCACATGAGACATATATGATCAATACAGGTGTTGCAATGGAGATTCCAGAAGGATACTGGGGCGGCGTATTTGCAAGAAGCGGTCTTTCTGCAAAAGAAGGACTTCGTCCTGCTAACTGTGTTGGTGTGGTAGATGCAGACTACCGTGGACCAGTCTGCGTAGCACTTCACAATGATGGAGAGATAGTTCGTACGATCACTCCGCAGCAGAAGATTGCACAACTGGTAGTTGTTCCGTTTCTTGCAGTAGAGTTTGAAGAAGTGGAGAGCCTTAGCGATACTGTACGCGGTGTAGGTGGATTTGGCTCAACTGGAAGATAATATGTATAAAACCTCTGCGTTTGGAGATTCTAGTGTTTAGAATACCACGCGGAGGTTTTTTTATGAGCGATTATGGAAAAGTGTTTCCGACACTGGAGGAGAATGTGGATTATGTGAATTCTATTTTACCAGTGGAAGAAAGTTTTGATATCATACAAAGAGACGTGATCATAGGGGAACGTCAGTGTACATTTTATTTTGTGGATGGTTTTACAAAAGATGAGACGATGCAGAAACTAATGTCGTCCTTCTTTATGATTAAAAAAGAGGATATGCCAAGCACGGCGACGGGATTTTCAAAAATGGCAGTTTCCTATGTGGAGGTCGATGTGATCACTGAGTTTGATGAAATATTTAAAAATATTTTATCAGGAGTCGCATGTTTGTTTGTGGAAGGATATGAGGCCTGCATTGCGATTGATTGCCGCACCTATCCGGCAAGAAGTGTAGATGAACCAGAAAAAGACAAAGCACTCAGAGGTTCCAGGGACGGATTTGTAGAGACGATTGTATTTAATACAGCCTTGATGCGCAGAAGAATTCGGGATCCACATCTGGTAATGAAAATGTTTGATGTTGGGAGAAGTTCCAGAACCGATGTGACTGTGTGTTATATGTCTGACCGGGTAGATAAAAAATTGTTGGAAAGCATTACGGATAAGATTGATAAGATTGATTGTGATGCGCTGCGAATGAACCAGCAAAGCCTAGCGGAAGCGCTTTTTAAACGAAAATGGTTTAATCCATTTCCGAAATTTAAATACACTGAAAGACCGGACACGGCAGCAGCTTGTCTTTTAGAGGGGAAAATTGTGATTCTGGTGGATACTTCACCCTCGGCTCTGATTTTGCCGACAACAGTATTTGACATTATTGAAGAAGCAAATGATTACTATTTTCCGACGATCACAAATGTATATCTCAAGATCGCGAGGACATTGATTACGGTAGGGACGGTTTTTCTGACACCATTATTTTTATTGTTTATGCAGAATCTTGAGTGGCTTCCTGAAAGCTTTGCTTTTGTTGCAATCAATGATACCGTAAATATTCCGCTGATCTTTCAGCTTTTGATCTTGGAGCTTGCAATTGACGGTCTGCGTCTGGCAGCAATGAATACGCCGAGTATGCTTAGTACACCGCTCAGTGTGATAGCAGGTATCGTTATGGGAGAATTTTCAGTTCAGTCAGGGTGGTTCAACTCGGAAGTGATGCTTTATATGGCGTTTGTGGCAGTAGCCAACTATACACAGCCCAATTTTGAATTGGGATATGCACTGAAGTTCATGAGATTGCTTCTTCTGATTCTGACCGCTTGCTTCAATTGGATCGGATTTCTGGCAGGAACCATCATCATTGTTTGCTCGATCGTATTTAATAAAACAGTTTCTGGAAGAAGCTATTTGGATGTAAGTTTAAAATAAAAAAGATTGTGCATGTTTCGTGCACAATCTTTTTGAAGTTTTGGATTAGAGAGAGAATACTCCCATTGCAGTTGCGATCGAACTTCCTAAGATTAGAACTAAGAAGATTGGGCATACCCATTTGATCATAACTGTAAATAATTTTTCACTCTTGAATTTGCCATCTGTTGCTTTTACTTCATCAGAAATCACTTTTGGTCCGATTACGAAACCAACAAGGATACAAGTGAAGAATGCTACGATTGGCATCATAACGCTGTTACTGATAAAGTCAAATGCATCAAGGATTGACATACCAAGTGGAGCGATGTGGCTCCAAACACCAAATCCCAATGATGATGGAATACCCATGATAAGTGCACCGACTGTAACGAGAATACAAGTTGGTTTTCTCTTCCAGCCTGTCTTATCGCGGATGATAGAAACGATTGTTTCCATCAATGAGATAGAAGATGTAAGGGCTGCAAAGAATACTAATACAAAGAAAATAGTTCCGATGAAACCACCTAAAGGCATGCTGTTGAATACTTTAGGAAGAGTCATGAACATCAAACCAGGACCAGCATTTAAGTTTTCTGGGCCAGAGAATGCGAATACAGCAGGGATAACCATAAGACCTGCAAGGAATGCGATTGCTGTATCGAAGATTTCAATCTGACGAACAGAGCTTTCAAGGTTGTTGTCTTTCTTCATATAAGAACCGTAAGTTACCATGATACCCATTGCAAGAGACATAGAATAGAACATCTGTCCCATAGCTGCTAAAATTGTCTTAGCTGAAAAATCTTCCAAATTAGGTTTCAGGTAATAAATAACCCCTTCCATGGCACCGTCAACAGTAAGTCCGTATCCGGCGATCACAACAGTAAGAACTACTAATACAGGCATCATAAATTTGCTGACGTTTTCAATCCCTTTTTGAACTCCAAGTAAAACGACGATTGCTGTGAGTGCGACAAATAAAGCAAACCAGCCGATTGGTTCGATTGGAGAAGCGATGAAATCAGTAAAGTATGTATCGCCAGCGGAAGCTTCTACATTGCCTGTTACGAAGGTAAAGAAATATTTGCTTACCCATCCACCGATTACACTGTAATATGGGAAGATCAGGATTGGTACAGCAGAAGCAAGGATTCCTAAGAAACCAAAACGTTTGTCTAATTTCTTGAAGGCTTCAATTGCGCTGATCCCTGTTTTTCTACCAATGGCAATCTCGGCTGTCATTAAAGTAAAACCAAATGTAACAGCTAAAATCAAATACACCAATAAGAAAGTGCCCCCGCCATATTTGGCAGCAAGGTAAGGGAATCTCCAAATGTTTCCAAGACCTACAGCTGAACCGGCAGCAGCGAGTACAAATCCGATCTTACTGGAAAAATTACTGCGTTGTTGCATAATATAAATTCCTCCTCAATATGAAATTGTAATTTACCACTTTATTGTAATAAAAAGCTAAGCCTAATTA
>CAZUVY010000075.1:0-13205 GCA_964623905.1 uncultured Faecalimonas sp. | reverse complement strand
TGCTACAATGCTGTGACTACGACCGAAGACTCTGTCTGTTCTTGAGTTCTTCGCCGTCGGTAAGACATTCAGAGCATTACTTTTTCGTGCTTTCAAGGGTGGCGTCCACCTCTCAAAAACTGAAATATCTGCAATTATCAAGGTTCGTTTGAATCTTTTTCTTTAGCAGTGTTTTTTCATAACTTATTTGACACTACCATCAGCTTCTTTAATAATGCAATCATCCAATATTGCTTCCATTTTCCTAGCATACAGATTAATCTGAATTTCCAACTTGACTTCTTTAAATATTGATTTTTTGTCCAATTCGGAAATCTAGCCTGCATAACCTCACTTACTTTCTTTAAACATTTTTCAGCTCCATTTATGCCTGAAAAACGCAAAATTGCACTTCTTTGCAATTGAATGATATATAAATATTCCAATTCATCATAGTATTTCTGATATAAATCATTCTTTTCAAAAGCCTCTGTAACATTCTGCAAAACCATAAATATATCTTCAAATTTAGGGTTATACTGAACTTGATTCATTATACTTGCCTCTCTCTGCAAATAATGATAAAGAGGGCATTCTACAAAACCAATCCTATCTGTATATACAGCTAATGTAGGCATCAAATCTAAATCTTCATACCATATTCCTTTTCTAAAAAGATGTTCTTTCATCAACGAAGTACGCACCATCCTTGCTGGAGCGTTTGGATACGAAAAAATATACGCTTTAATTGGATCTGCAGTATATCCCAAATCTGCTTTTAAAACATATGAGTACGTTGAATAATCCATAAATGTATCACAAACAACTACATCCAGATTATTGTTTGTAGCCTTTTCGTACATAATCTCACACATTTGTGGCTCAATATGATCATCGCTGTCCACAAACGCAACATATTCTCCCTCTGCATGCATAATCCCAAAATTTCTCGCATCACTTAGTCCACCATTTTTTTTCTTTAATCCATGAACCTGTGAATAGCGTTTTTCATACTCATCAATTATTACCTGACTATTATCTGGCGATCCATCATTTACTACCAATATTTCGATTGGTTTCAATGTTTGTTCAATAAGACTATCTAAACATTTTCTCAAGTACTTCTCAGTTCCATAAACAGGAACAACTACACTAACCTTTATATTCATCATATCATCCTTTACGTTTCACTAAATTTGTTAATCTTTTCACAAATTTTGCTTCATGAAATAAGATATAAATACCTAATATAATCACACCATTTACTATTGTATATACTGCAAATGATAAAAACCACATAAAAATATTATCTAATCCCATAAACGGAACTATTTTTTGCCCTATCAAAAGATCTACCGCAACAATTACAAAAAACTTAATATTGCTAAAAAAATATGCTGCACTTGAACGATTAAACAGTTCTTTGTGAATTACTAATGTTTTCATAATATATTCTGCAATAAAAACTGATATACACGTAGCAAAAAGTACACCTGAAGTTTCTAAGAAATGAACCAGAGTCAATGATAATGTTAAATTAACAAATGTATCTACCATCGCACACTTTTTAGTCTGTTCAAACAATCCGCCCGCATTCACAAAAACAGTAATTGCTATTTTGACAATTGACAAAAATAGAATTCCCGTAAATGCATACGCAATCAAATAGTCTGTTTGAATCATATTTTCATACCATATTTCAATAAACGGATTTATGGCTAAAACAAGAGGTACGCAAACTACTGTAGCAATGAAAAACATCATTGAATTAAGTTCCCTGAACAATTTATACGCCTGCTCTTTATCTCCACTTAATATATTTCCTAAAATAGCCAATGTAGATGAATAAACTTTTTCTATAATCTGTTTCATCATATTAATGATATAGTTATAGGTCGAATATACATTTGTAGCTGTCAACCCTAAAAATCTGGTAACAATCAAAACATCGATATTAGAACCAACCAGTCCATTAATCTTATGAAATATTAAATGCTTAACCTGTTTTCTAAATGTATAATCTTTCTTCTCATTATGAAAATTATATTCTGGAAATTTCTTTTTTGCAATAATAGCCACCGTTGAATAAACTACAAGTTTTACAACACTGTGCATAAGTAAAATAAGTAAAAATTCAACTCCATTCAAAAGCAGCACAATCTCTAATATGCTTTGTGTAATTTGCCCCATCTGAAAAATGGAGTTATAAATATATCTGTGTTCTTTTACTTCCAATAAGCTTTGATATGGAACAAAAAAATAACTTACCACACTGCTTGCAGCAAACAATAAAAAGGTAATTACAACATAATAATATTCGAATGGATTATTTTTAATCAAAAATGGTACAAAAAATGACACCAGAAATGCCAGTCCGTAAACAATAATCCCTAAAAAAGAAAAGGTACGTTTTGCTCCAGATAAAATCGCATTCATCTCTTCTTTATTCCCTTTTGTGTTCGGAGCATAGAGTGCATGCAATACTGCACTCCCCAATCCTCCATCCACGATGGATACATAAAACATAATCTGTGTGAAGAGCTGATACATTCCTTGCACTTCTTGACCTAAAACCTGTACAAAAAGTTTAAATTTAAAAATTCCTAAAATAGAGACAATGACCATCGGAAAAACATCCGTGATCAAGTTTAATAAAACTCTTTTTGTTCTCATATTAAATTATTCTCCTATATTTATTCTTTTAATCGCTTTTTCAGTATCACCCTTAAATTAAGTAGTAAAAGAATTTTTCATTTCTTCAAATAAATCCAACCAGTCATTTCCTATATTCTCTACCGCAAATTTCTTCGCAAACTGTTTTGCCTGAACACTCAATTCTCTGCGATAACTTTCATCTTCCAGCAGTTCTTCTAACTCTTTCATAAAAGTCTCTTTGTCATTCTGCTTTACTATAATACCAGTCTTCTTATTCAAAATCACTTCTTGGCTTGATTCGCCAAAATCATACGCAATAACAGGCACCCCACACTCGTTTGCTTCCAAAACTACAAGTGGCATTCCCTCAAAACTTGATGTAAGAATCATCAAACTCCCCTCAAGAAGTTTTTCATTTACTTTATTCGTACGTCCCTTATATAAAATTTGCGGTTCATCTTGCGTTTTCAATTTAATCTGCTCTGAGAGTTCTCCGTCGCCGTATATTTCAAATATCCAGTCAGACAGATTTTTATTTTTTACTACCTCACTAAAATATTCAATCGCCAAATGAACCCTTTTTTCTTCTGCCATACGTCCAATAAACAGTATCTTTTTATTCTTTATATCTGCACAACGCTCTTCTGAAAACATCAATGGATTATAGATACATCTACTATTTACAAAGCCATTCGATATAGCTTCTTGACAAGTTTGCTTACTCAACCAGACAAACCCATATATCTTAGAGGCATATTTTTTAAATATCTTCAAATAACTGCTATTTGTCAACACCTGATCAAAACTTGTATGAAAATGCATAATTGTTCTCTTCAAGAACCTTTCGCTAATTCCATCTAATATTTCATAATGAGAATTGATAATAACATCTGGATTTATCTCTTCTATCCGTTTTTGGCAGATTAGATAATCTTGTTTTATTTTCTTTTTATATGCTATACGTTCAAAAAAAAGTTGCATAGCCGAGTACAAATGCGCCTTTTTCAAATTGATTGCTATTTCTCTCAGCCTTGGACATCCCCATACGTCCTTATCATTAATCAAATAATTATTTGCTCCATCTGGGTAATTTACCTCTTCCCAGGTATCTCCATGTCTAATTGAAACAACATCCACGTGATAGTTCAATGATAAAAAATACTCAATTAACTTTGTATTAACATTTGCAATACCGCCACGTGCATTGTCAACTTTCTGTAAAAACAAAATTCTCATATACTCGTCCTTTCAATTTCTATTTTACAAAAATTTCTTTTCGTCACATCATACCACACCATTTTTTGATTTAATAGCAATTTTAGAAAATTATAAGAAATAAATTAGAAAATTACACATTGTAAATTGCATCAATCTGTTTTAATTCGTTATAGGTATCTATCTCAATTATATCCCCCTTTGTCACAGGGCGTACCCATACTTTATAGTTTTTAATACACTCTCTCAATGGAACTTCATCCCAATAACGTTCTTTCCCCCCTGGACTTTTAAACACTTTTTCAATATCGTATTCCATTTTCTCGCCATCTTCTCGTGTCCAGTATGAAATACCAAACATATGGTGTACGTTCTCTCCACCGACTTTTACTTTTGTTATATATCCTTTTTTTGTTTCAAAACACCAGTCATCAGTGCGATCTACTGGCATTCCTAAATAATTCGTTGTGTATTCGTATTTACGAATCAATTCTTTGTTATACAATAATAAATCTGATTCTAATACATACGCATTTGAAAGCATATCACGTACCACGTATGCACTTGAAATGTTATTTGCTTCGTTGTAAATCGGATTTTCCACAAATTTAAGCATTGGATACTTTTTCAATAAAAGATCAAACTGTTCTCCCAAATATCCTCGGACAATTGTAATATCTGTGATTCCCACATCTAAAACTGCATCCAATAATGTTTCAATAATCTTCTTTCCATGTACTTTAATCAATGGCTTTGGTGTATTTAATGTTACCGGAACCATACGACTTCCGAATCCTGCTGCCATAAAAATCGCTTTTTTTACTTTGTATGGTTCTAACCACTCATATCCTTTTAGTGTCACTTCATATATTGAATCATCCTGCACTCTGAGAACTTCTAAATCTTGCAATTCTGCCAAGACTTTATTTGTGTTTCCAAGAGAGAGATTGCATTTTTTTGCAATCTCTCTTTGTGTTAATTTTTCATCTTGTTTTCTTTCAATTAGCGTAAGTACTTCAAATTGATTTAATGTGAAACTCATTATTCTTCTCCTCTACATAATATCCTGTTTACGAATGTATCTCTTTACAAAATATACCCCTAACTTTAAGGCTCCATTTACAAATAAGATAATAATCGAAATAAATGCCGTTGCTTCAATTAATGATTGTGCGTCAAACTGCGGAATCATAAGTGCTAATGGCATGTTTTTAAAATTTGCCAAAAAAGAAACTGCTGAAATTGTAACCATGCTGTTTACGAAAAGATAGCTGAACATTTCTACCATTGATTCCATAGTACATGGAACATAAACATCCAATAACATTCTCATACGATTGATTCCCATGACGGCTGCAACATCTTCCAATTTCTCATTAAATTTACTTAATGAATTGTACGCGATTAAATACGGTGACGCAAAAAAATGAATCATATTAACCAGCACCAACATAATCAGAGTACCATAAATCCAACTTCCTTTAAAAAAGATTACATAAGAAAGACCCAAAACAATACCCGGGATTGCAAGCGAGACCATTGAAATCAAATGTAATACTAATGTGGAAAATGTCTTTTCTGAGCGTGCCGTTAAATATGCTGTTGCATAAATCACAACAAGCCCTACCAGAGAAGTTACAAGCGCAATCGTCAAAGAATTTAACAAATACCCTCCAACCCCCAGTTCGAATGCCTGAATAACATTTTCTAAAGAAAAACTCATATCAATAGGGTATTGTTTTACAATCGACAAATATGCAAATGCTATAATCGGCAGACTGATTAAAAAGATTACAACTACACAAAATGTATACGCCAATCGATCTCTTCCTCTATGTTCCTCAACCACAAATCGTTTTGTAACTGTAGATGCATTTCCATTTGCTTCACTTTTCAAATCCAAAACAAATGCAATTACTGCTGGAATCAATAAAATCACACCAATGATTGCACCTTTTGAGAAATCTAAAAGTCCAATCACTTCGCGATACATATACACTGGAATTGTCAATATTTTCCCGCCTACTACAAGTGGCACACCATAATCTGTAAAAATCATTGTAAACACAGCAAAAATCGTTGAAATCAATGTTTTATTCATATTTGGTACTGTAATTGATTTAAATTGTTGTGATTTGCTAAGGCCTAACACACTTGCAGCTTCATATACCGTGTAATCTTCATATTGGAATACATCTGTCAGCATCAAAAACGCAACAGGGAATGAATATAACAATGATCCCATTATGATGCCCTTGTATCCATAAAGTCCAATATTAATTCCTAACCAGTTTGTGATTAACCCATTATCTCCAAATAGCAATACTAACCCCATTCCATGTGAGATAGATGGAATCAACATCGGCAATGTAAACAATACTGAAAATATCGATTTAAATCTTATATTTGTTCTATTGACACACCACGCAAGTATCCACGCTAGTCCAACCGAAATAACTGTCGAAATACTCGTTGTAGCCAGCGAATTCAAAATCATTGGTACAAACTGTGGTGACTCAATTACACTTTGAATGTCCTCTATTTTTACATTCATTAATAACTTAACTAATGGCAAAATTACACTGACAACCAAAAAAATGGCAAGTAGTAATTTTGATATTTTAAATCCTCTACGCTTCATTTTTTGACCTTCCTGTACATTTTAATAACGATTCATATTTTTGTTCCAAATGAGCAATTACAAAATCTTTTATATATTGGTTTTTAGGATTTCTATATATGTTATCTGGTGTATCGATCTGCTCAATATTTCCCTCCGACATAATCATGACTCTGTCAGCAAGATAAAATGCTTCTTCTTGTTCATGTGTAATAAAAATCATTGTCGACTTAAATTTTTTCTGAATTTCTTTCAATTCACGCTTCATGATTTCACGATTTTGTACATCAAGTGCCGAAATTGCTTCATCTAATAAAATAATATCAGGATTTAAAGCCAGCGTTCTTGCAATGGCAACTCTTTGTTGCTGTCCCCCTGATAATTGTCTTGGTTTTTTATCTAAATGTTCCGACATTCCAATCATTTCCAATGTTTCCAATGCAATTTTTCTCGCCTCTTTTTTCTTATCTGCTCGAAGTTTCAGTGCATATTCAACATTTTGTAATACTGTCATATTTGGAAACAATGCATAATTCTGGAAAATGATCCCCATTCCCCTTTCACTTGGCGCAAGATTTGAAATCTCTACTCCATCCTTCTCAATTGTTCCTTCATCCTGCTTTTCCAAACCGATTAATATTCTAAGCAACGTAGTCTTGCCGCATCCACTCGGACCAAGCACTGATAAAAATTCTCCTTTCTTTACATCAAAAGAAATTCTTTTCAAAACATCTTCATTTTCGTAATTTTTATATAGATTTTTAACTACTAATTTTACTTCATTATTTAATACTTCCATTTTTCTAACAATCTCTCCTTTTCTTCTATATCTTCGATTCCTGTCATATCAGCATAATTGATATTTTCTGGATAGTTTTCAATTCCATTTACCTGCTCTTTTAAAACTTTTTCCGGACTTCCGTACATTTTATCATACACCATATAATCATTTGCTATAAACTCAAATACACGTACGATATTCTCATCATTCTGTCGTCCTTCCAACATAGACATACTGGTCAATGAATATGGTGAACCAAATTCTGGTTCTATAATTACGAAATCATTTCCATTATTAAGTTCATTTACTGCTTGAAAAGTGAGACCCAATCCAATTGCAACCTCTCCCTGAATCAATAATTTAACTGGACCCGACCCCGACTCTGTAAATTGTTTTACATTTTTCGCAAGTTCATCGATATATGCAAATGCCTCATCTTCACCCATAGCATTCACCAAACTCTTGAAGAAAAAGAATCCCGTTCCACTCGACTTCGGATCTGGCATTGCAATATAATTTCTATATACTGGATTAAGTAAATCCTCATATGTTTCTGGAATTGGAAGTCCTTCACGTTCTAAAATTGTTTTATTAACAATAATTGACCCGGCCTGTCTATCCCAAATCAAATATTTACCACTTGGAACTACCATGTCATCTTCATATTCTAAATATGAATAAGTACTTACATCTGCCATATATTCCTCTACTTTTGTCATATATGCATTTTCTAAATTAACCACAATATCAGCGTCCGAATTTACTCCTTCAAGACTTAATTTTGCAGCCGCCTTTGCTGTAGACATATACATTACATATACGTCCAGTTCAGGAAATTTTTCATTTAATTGTTCCTGCAGTTCATCATTTCTAAATTGTTCCATACTTGAATAAATAATAATTGTGTTATCATTCTTTACTGTTGTAATCCCAACCAATAGAATTGCACAGACTATCAATGCGCATAATATTTTTTTCATCTTTTTCCCCTTTCTTTTGTTCACTTTTCTAAGTGTAACAGTCATTTTTGAACACGTCAACACTATTTATACATTTTCCACAAAATATCGGGGTAGTACACGCAACTGCATATACTACCCCGATATTTTATTTATGACCAGTAATTCTTATAACATTCATTTAGCTTAATTACCACATTCGGATCATCACTATGTTTGACCTTATTTTTTGGAATTTGCATATAATCACGATAGTATTTCGTTAAATATGCATCATAATTAATTGGGCACGGCATTTTGATATCTTCAAACTCTAATTCTATAGATTTTTCAAACCAATCGCTTCCTAGATATCCATCGCTCGGAAGAAAATCGTAACTAGTCAGGCATTCCTCGTCCATCCCTTTATAATCACAAAGTTTCATAAAATAGTATTTGAAAAGAAAACGATTTACACAATCTGGAATAAGACAATGAACCACTTTTTTTAATTTATCAATGAAACTCGCATTCATCATCGTACCTACATGATAATATTTTAAACTCAGTAGTTTCATAATTTTAAATTTTTTCTGTCTCTTTTTTTGCATAACCGGATTCTTAGAATATGGAAATAGTGGGAATATATCAATGCAAATCCCCCAAGGTTGATGTATATGGCTCATGGCAAGATTTATTGAAGTACTGTTTTCCACACCAATACGATTCCAGAAAATATATGTCTTCGCATCATCAAAATGACTTTGGAAATAATATTTTTCTCCTAATTCGCTCTTGCACACATCCATAAATTTTAAATAATCATCAATTTTCATGCAGACATCTATATCATCATCCCATGGTATGAATCCATGATGTCTCACTGCTCCAAGACAACTTCCATATGCCAGAAAATACTGAATATTGTTTTTTTTACAAATTCTATCTAATTCCTTTAATATGTCCAACATAAAAAGCTGAAGTTTTCGGTTTTCTACATTAGCCATGCTAATTTTCCTCCTACGTAAGGCACTTTAAAAATCAAATTACTCGTAATAACTTATAACATCTTCTATACCATTAATTCCATAATGCTGCGGTAATGTAATATCCATAGAATCTTTTCCCAAAAACATTTCTTCTGTCAAATATTCTTTACCAATCAATCTCTGATACCACCCTATAACCTCATCCATCATCGGTGTGTCCAGCTTACATATATTTGCAAATGCTTTTAAAATCAAAAGTCCATATGGAAAATCTGCTGTAAAATAACGCGATTCAAGATCCGGATGAAATCTCCCGTTCTTTTCTATTTGCGGTGTTTTTAGTCCTTTGAAACTTTTAATACTGCAAATTTTATTTTTAAGTTGCAATGCATCCTTCGACTCATAATGGATCAACAGTGAACGCACATCTTTCAAATCCATTGGAAGCAAATGACACATTTCTTGAACTTCTCCGTCTAAACTTACTAGTACATTACTTGAATCCAGATTCCATTCCTCATAAAACAACGGAATATAGTCGTATCCAGACTCTGGATCATACTCTTTAAACAATGAATATAGTCTCGATGTATGAAGAATAGGATTACTCGGAGTAAATGTAACCGACAAATAATTTGGCAATGCATTTGTTTTAATATCAAACAAGTTTTCTATTAATCCAATTGCCTCAAACTTATAAGCCGATGGTATTGAAGCGACAAACATCTCTTCTCTTTTTCCACTTGAAACAACATGGTGTCCATATTCCTTTAAGCGAGCTACAGAACATACTCTTTGTGTACCGAAAATGACACCTCCGGCTTCAACAAATTCCTTACAATAAAATTCGACACCACCTGTTCCAGGATAAAACAAAATTCGTGTTTGTGTATTGATCAACGGAAAAACTCTTTCCATCAAATCTCTGATTGCAAATGATGGAACTGTTACGACCACCAATTCGACATTCGAAACAACTCTTTTTAAATCATCTGACACAAAAATTCCTTTTACACTTTGTTTTGTGTCACAATCAGTGTCTTCACAAATAACATATTCGCCAAACATGTGTGGCTTTCTTGAATATAGACGTACTTCATGTCCTTTTAATTTAAACTGAGCACTAATTAACGTGCCAATATTCCCACTGCCTAGCACAGCAATCCTCATAATCTTCCTCCATTAATACCATAATCCTTTATTTCTCTGTCGTTGTATCAAAGATAATTCTTAGGGTTCGATGATTTACACGATCTTCTTCCTTTGGTAACTTCATATAGTCACCATACACCATTTTCAAATATTCATCAAAATCATTTGGAATTTTAAAATTTCTCCCTGCAAATTCACTATCACGAACCGGAATAAAATATTGCATTGGATAGATTGCCGCCAAATATTTTCTTGAAGAGTTGAAATCTGCCAGATATCTTGCCTTTTCTTTTTTTTGTATACAAGCTATCTTACTTTGCATTTTTGATAAAGTTCTCATCGGGAATAGCTTTAAAACTGAAACCATTTTTTTGTAATTCAATGCTTGTGTGCTTGTATATACTCCTGCTTTATAATACATTGTTTCGCTAATTGCTTTAGAAAAAATAAACTGTAAATGCACGAAACGTCCGTAATTATTTTTCACATAATCAAATGGAAAAATATCCACAAAAATCCCTTTATGTATCCCATCCGACATTCCTACTAAAGATGGTTCCTCGAATATTGTATTATTTTTTCTGATCTTTGCAAAAGTCAACCAATATCCTGATTCTTTTTTCGAATTTTGAAGATAATACTCTTCCTTTAATTCTTTTTCTGCCACTTGCATAAATTTGTCATAATCATCTCTCGGCATGCCAATATCCAAGTCATCATCCCATGGTATAAAACCTTTATGACGAATCGCACCAATAAGTGTTCCATAAATCAAGAAATAGCGTAACTGATATTTATTACATATCCGTACAATTTCTTCCAGAATTTCTATTTGTGTATCCTGCAATCTTTTCAGCACATCAGGCGTTAGTTCTGTCATAAGTGCATGTTTAACCATAAATTCCCTCCTACAATCTATCAAACAAATTCAATTTTAATTTGTAACATAAACTTTAGTTATTATCATTTCTAAATCGTTCAATAATTGCGTCCACGATCCTTTTACTTGCGAGTCCATCTCCATATGGATTAGAGGCTTTGCTCATTCTTTCATACTCTGCTTTATCTGATAATAATTCATCAATCAATTGATAAATCACTTCTTCATTTGTCCCTGCTAATTTCAATGTACCAGCTGCAATCCCTTCTGGGCGCTCTGTTGTATCTCGCAAAACAATTACCGGTTTTCCAAGGGATGGAGCTTCTTCTTGAATTCCACCGCTGTCAGTTAAAATCAGATATGATTTGTTTAAAAGGTTGTGAAAATCTAATACTTCCAATGGTTTGATCAGTTTCACTCTGTCACAATCACCGAAAACTTCCTCTGCAGTCTGTACCACAATTGGATTTAAATGTACCGGATACACTACTTTTATATCTTCGTACTTTTCGATAATTCTTCTGATTGCACGGAACATATTCTTCATAGGTGCACCGAGATTTTCTCTTCTGTGTGCAGTCAGCATAATCATACGAGATTCGCCTACCCAGTCAATGATTTCATGCTCGTAGTCGTCTCTTACTGTGGTCTTCAATGCGTCAATTGCTGTATTGCCAGTCACTATAATTGTATCTGGATTTTTTCCTTCTCGAAGCAGATTTTCTTTGCTTTGCTCTGTTGGTGCAAAATTCATATCAGAAATAACCCCTACAAACTGTCTGTTCGCTTCTTCTGGAAAAGGTGAATATTTGTTATATGTTCGAAGCCCTGCTTCCACATGTCCGATTGCCACCTGGTTATAGAATGCAGCAAGTGCACCTGCAAATGTAGTAGTTGTATCCCCATGAACCAAAATAATGTCTGGTTTTACTTCCTTAATTACACTTTCTAATCCCTGCAGTACTCTTGTTGTAATATCAGATAATGTTTGTCCCTGTTTCATAATGTCCAAATCATAATCTGGGACAATCTGAAATGCATGAAGCACCTGATCCAACATTTGTCTATGCTGTGCAGTTACGCATACAATTGTCTCTATCTCTTCTCTTTTTTTTAATTCTTTCACCAGCGGTGCCATTTTAATTGTTTCTGGACGCGTTCCAAAAACTGTCATAACTTTAATCTTCATCATTTTTTCCTCATCTTGTTTATTTTTGCAATAAACTTTATGTTACTTGTATAAAAACGTTTGATTCTCTTTGGTTCTGATACAATACGATAGAGCCATTCTAGATTCAATTTGATAAATATCTTAGGTGCTCGTTTCTTCATTCCGCTCAGAACATCAAATGAACCTCCTACGCCGACAAAAATTCCCTTTTCAAACTTATCAAAATGTCTGTTGATAAGCAGCTCCTGCGCCGGGATTCCAAGTGCAACAAGAACTACATCCGGTTTTAACGCAGCAATTTCTTCAAAAGCAGCATCTTTGTCTTTAATATACCCATCTTTATATCCAACAATGTCTACATGTGGGTATTTCTTCCCTATTTTTTTTACAAGAGCTTCTATTACGATTTTCTGGGCACCCAAAAGGTATAATTTTTTCCCTTGCTTTTCGAGAAGTTCAAATAATTTTTCTACGATTTCTACTCCTGTTACACGTTCTTTTACTGGATATTTTAATATATTGGCAGCTTTTACTACACCAATTCCGTCAGGAACAATAATTGTAGATTCTTTCTTCAATACGCTGTCAAACTCGAGATTCTCTGCACCTATCATCAATGTTTCTGGATTTGCAGTCACAATGAATGTTTTTTCATCATTGCTCATTCTTTTCTCTAAAACCTCTGCAAATTTTTCAAATCCATCCTGATAGATTTTTTGAAAATATTCCTTCATCTTAGTCACCTTTTCTTATCCGATTAATCTTCTTTCTTCGACTGAATATTACTGATCTGTTCCTGTCTCTTATACACATCTGACGCTGCCG
>CAZUVY010000074.1:0-13354 GCA_964623905.1 uncultured Faecalimonas sp. | reverse complement strand
CTTTATTCACCATATCCATCTCTTTTTTACAGTCTTTATATTTAAAATCCATGTCCTTGCCGCCAACGATCGCTGGAAGTTCTGCAAGGTCATTTGGCACTGTCCAGTCAAGTGTGATATTTGTAAATGGAGACTGTGTTCCCCATCTGCTTGGAGTATTCACACCGTATACAAATGATTCGATACATTTCTTTACTTGTGGATATGTCAAGTTGTCCACTTTTACAAATGGCGCCAAATATGTATCAAATGAAGAAAAAGCCTGCGCTCCTGCCCATTCATTCTGCATGATACCAAGGAAATTCACCATCTGATTGCACAATGTAGACAAATGCTTCGCTGGAGCTGACGTAATCTTGCCTACCACTCCGCCAAGGCCTTCCTGGATCAGCTGCTTCAAAGACCATCCTGCACAGTATCCTGTAAGCATAGACAGATCATGAATATGAATATCCGCATTTCTATGTGCATTGCTGATCTCTGAGTCATAAATTTCAGATAACCAGTAATTTGCTGTGATTGCTCCAGAGTTACTCAAGATCAGACCACCTACCGAATATGTCACTGTAGAATTCTCTTTTACACGCCAGTCGTTGATATTTACATAGTTGTTTACGATCTCTTTATAATCCAGTACCGTAGACTTCATATTACGAATCTTTTCGCGCTGTTTACGATATAAGATATAGCCCTTTGCGACCTCGCCATATCCTGCCTGAATCAAAACAGCTTCCACACTGTCCTGAATATCTTCTACACGAATAAAACCTTCTTTAATTTTCGAAGAAAAATCTGCTGTCACCTTTAATGCCAGCATATCAATAATATCTGGATGTGTTGCCATCTCCTGTGCTTCAAATGCTTTTGTAATGGCTGCTCCTATTTTTTGCAGATTGAATTCTGCTATTTTCCCGTCTCTTTTTTTAACCTGATACATCTTATCTCCTCCAAATTCTTCTCCTACCTGAATCCTGTCTGATTATTGTATCACTCAGTATTGGTGGAGTCAACCTAAAACGCAACAAGATATTGTGCTTTTAAAATACAAAAAACACAATATCTCGTTAAATTCCTCTCAATCTTGCATTCGGTATGTAAGGTTTTACAATCGAAAGAAACTCATTCATTTCTTTTGCATCACACCCAATAATATTTGGCGAAATCAGATCTCCTGAATCCACAAATGCCTGCAGAAAATAGCGATCAGCTCCCTGAATCCATTTCCCGATTTCTTCAAATCTCTCCGCTGTATGAAAATTCTTTGTTACCGTTGTTCGAAATTCATACGCTACTGTTCCTTCTTTTAAAAATGCGACGCTCTCCTGAACCGCTTCCAGATAACTGCCGTCTATTCCTGCCGTTTCTTCATATGCAGAGATTGCATTTTTAATATCCATCGCCACATAATCTATCAAGCCTTCGTGCACCAGATATTTTAATTTCTCCGGATAACTTCCATTCGTATCCAGCTTGACCGCATATCCCAGCGCTTTTATTTTTCGAATAAATCCTTCTATCTCCGGCTGCATCAATGGTTCTCCGCCGGTGATACAGACTCCGTCTAAAATTCCCTGACGTTTTTTCAAAAAAGCAAAAAAGGCTTCCTCCGTTGTGTCTGCTTCTTTTGGAATATTGACTACAAGAGAAGCATTGTGACAAAACGGACATCGAAAATTGCAGCCTGCAAAGAATACTGTGCAGGCCACTTTTTCAGGATAGTCCAAAAGTGTTAGTTTTTGTAATCCTTGTATTTTCATTTTCTATCTCCCAAATCAAATATCAAATATTTCTGTACTGCGCGCCAGAATCCCCTTGATATGCGCGATTGCAGTTCCATAGTTCGTCATCGGAATCCCCTGATCCTGAGCACATTTCAAACGATATTTCATTTCCCTTTCATTCAGCATACAGCCGCCGCAATGAATGATCAAACTATATTTTGACAGATCTGTCTTAAATTCCGTTCCACTGGTCCATTCAAATCGTAATTCTTTCTTCGTATGTTCACGGATCCAGCGCGGTAATTTTACAGTCCCAATATCATCGCACTGTCTGTGATGGGTACATCCTTCCGAAATCAGTATTGTATCTCCATCCTGCAGTTCATCCAGTTTACGTGCACCATTTACTACCATCTCTAAATTGCCTTTATAGCGGGCAAATAAAATCGAAAATGACGTCAGTGGAATCTCTTTCGGAACCAGTTTTGCAACTTTCCCAAAAGCCTGACTGTCTGTGATGACCATCTTAATCTGGGAACCAAGTTTTTCCAGTGTCTCCTGTAATTCCGTATCTTTCACTACAATCGAAACTGCATCTGCATCCAGAATATCCCGAATCGTCTGCTGCTGCGGCAAGATCAGTCTTCCTTTTGGCGCAGCACTGTCAATTGGAACTACAAGCACCACCAGATCCATTGGCGCAAGAAGATCTCCGACGATCTTCTTGTCAGTTTCTTCTCTCTTTGCACGTTTAGCAATGAGTTCTTTCAGTTCCTGAACATTGTCCCCTGTCTTTGCACTGACTGCAATTACATATTCTGACTGCAGATCTATCTTACAGCCAATATCCGACTTATTTACTGCCACTAAATATGGAATTTCTTTCGCCTTGATTCTCTCTAAAATCTGCTCATCTTCTTTTGTCATTCCAATGCTGCCATCCACAACCAAAACGGCAACATCCGTTTTATTTAACATTTGATAGGCCTTCTGTATACGGAGTGCGCCAAGCTCTCCTTCATCATCCAGCCCAGGTGTATCGATCATCACAACTGGTCCCACCGGCAACAGCTCCATTGCTTTTAAAACAGGGTCTGTTGTAGTCCCCTTTACCTCTGAGACGATCGCCAGGTTCTGTCCCGTGATTGCATTGATGATACTTGATTTTCCTGCATTACGTTTTCCAAAAATCCCAATATGGACACGCTCTGCAGAAGGTGTATTATTCAAACTCATAGAATCCCTCCTCGAATCTAAAATCTCTGCTCTTAAATCATTGAAACATTCTGAGAATCTCCTCTTGAAACGACTACCTCATAGCCGATCTTTTTCATTCTTAATTTCAGATGTTCCACACTTTCTGCCGCTTCATCGCCTGTACTGATTTTGTCGTTATACAGCATATATTTCTTGCGGACACTCATAGGTGATAAATTAGGCATAATCACATTTGCCCCTGCCAGGATCCCAAGTTCCCGTCCATTTGGATTGATCGTCCCAAGAGCCGTCGTCGCCGGAAGCAGCACTTTTGGAAGCATAAGTCTCAGTAAACCTAACAGATACAAAGTAAGTTCCAGCGTACCTGCTGCCTGATCTGCAAACTGCGTATCTTTATGTGGAATAAACGGGCCAATTCCCACCATCTGCGGATTCAGCTCTTTGATAAACAACATGTCCTCTGCCAGATGCTCCGCCGTCTGATATGGAGAGCCGACCATAAATCCCGTTCCCACCTGATATCCGATCTTCTTTAAATCCCATAGACATTGCTGCCTGTTCTTCGCAGATAAAATCGGCGGATGAAGTTTTTCATAATGCTCCTGATTATAAGTTTCATGCCGAAGCAGGAAACGTTCTGCTCCCGCCTCATAGAACTTGCGATAACTGTCATAGGACTTTTCGCCGATCGACAAAGTAATCGCGCAGTCCGGATGCTGTGCTCTGATCGCTCCAACGATCTCTGCCATACGCGCATCATTAAAATATCCATCCTCGCCGCCCTGTAATACAAACGTCCGAAATTCCAACTCATAACCATGCGCGCAACATTCTAAGATTTCCTCTTTTGTAAGACGATAGCGCTGTGCATTGAGATTACTCTTTCGAATCCCACAATAGTAACAATCGTTTTTGCAGATATTTGTAAATTCGATCAAACCACGAATATAAACATCCTTTCCGTAATGTGCTCCCCTCACTTTACGTGCCAGTGCAAACAGATACTCCGAAAGTTCAGGCGTACGATTTTCAATCACCTGCACCCATTCTTCTTTTGTAAGAGCCTGTGTCTGATATAATTTGTCGATCAATTGTTTCATAATTTTGACTCCTGTTATTCTGGTCGTTTTGCAAACTAAAAAAGCGCCTAAAAGGCGCATACTAACAAGAAGCCCTATTCTGGCTTCTTTTGATTCTGAACTTTTGCGCGCCTTTTCACTCAGGTTTCTTCCTTTGTGATTAGTACGATTTTGATTAAAAAAAGTATAACATGTGCCTACCTCAAATACAACGAAAGTTTATTTTTTCACGCAAAAATGGTATACTAATCCTATGAAATATTCGGAGGAACACGCTATGAATTTTTTAAGTATTTTTGATGTGATTGGACCAAATATGATCGGACCTTCCAGTTCACATACCGCCGGAGCAGTTTCCATTGCTCTTATGGCACGCAGTCTTTTTTCAGAAGAAATCAAGAGTGTCACATTCACTCTCTATGGTTCTTTCGCAAAAACTTATCAAGGACACGGTACCGACCGCGCACTCCTTGGTGGTATCCTAGGATTTCCAACCTATGACGAACGAATCCGCGATGCATTTAAACACGCCAAAGAGATGGGAGTTGCCTACCAATTTGTGATCGATGACCAGACGATTACAAATCACCCAAATACAGCTGACATTGATCTTGTCGGCGTCAGCGGCCGCAAAATGTCTATCCGCGGCGAATCCATCGGAGGCGGCAAGATGAAGATCGTACGCATCGATGGCATCGATGTCGAATTCACAGGCGAATACAGCACACTGATCGTCCGCCAGATCGACAAACCGGGAGTGGTTGCACATATTACTCAAGCTCTCAGCGATTACAATGTAAATATTGCATTCATGCGTTTATTCCGTGAAGATAAAGGAGCTGCTGCTTATACCGTGGTAGAATCCGACGAAGCCATTCCAACGGAAGTATTGGATCGTATCCGTAAAAACAAGCATGTATCCGACTTAATGCTGATACAACTCTAAAGCAAAGATTTAAACTAACAAGATTCAGGAGAAAATTATGGATTTTTATACAGGACAACAATTATTAAATATCTGTCACGAAAAATCACTTCCAATTTCTGATGTAATGAAATTTCGTGAGATCACAAATACAAATCAAAGCGCAATTGCAATTGAACGCAGATTGAAGACCGCTTTAGATATCATGAAAAATGCGGCTCAGAAACCAATCACAAATCCGACCAAGTCAATCGGAGGGCTCATTGGCGGAGAAGCCAAAAAAGTAGCAGATCATGCTGCTGCCCAAAAGAGTATCTGCGGTTCCGTCCTATCCAAGGCAATTTCCTACAGTATGGCTGTTCTGGAAGTCAACGCATCTATGGGACTCATTGTTGCAGCTCCAACCGCTGGTTCTGCCGGTGTACTCCCTGGCGTACTTCTCGCAATGCGCGATGAACAGCATCTGTCAGACACAACTTTATACAAGGGTCTGCTAAATGCCAGTGCCATCGGCTATCTTTTGATGCGCAATGCCTCTGTCGCAGGTGCGGAAGCTGGATGCCAGGCAGAAGTAGGTGCTGCAAGCGCCATGGCTGCAAGTGCCATTGTAGAAATGATGGGCGGAACCCCTGAAATGTGTCTTCAGGCTGCAACCTTTGCACTCTCCAACCTTTTAGGACTTGTCTGTGACCCTATTGCCGGACTCGTTGAATCGCCTTGCCAGAGCCGTAATGCGATCGGCGTTGCCAATGCACTTACCTCAGCAGAACTTGCCCTTAGTGGAATCTCTCATCCAATTCCATTTGATGAAATGTCAGACGCTATGCTTCGTGTTGGAAGAAGCCTTCCATTTGAGCTACGCGAGACCGCAATGGGCGGATGTGCCGGAACACCAACCGGATGCGACCTTGGATGCAAAATCTGCGGAAAATAAACCAAGTATTCTTCCGATTCTTTGAATACCATACAAAAGACACAGGCTGTCAGTTTCCGATACTGACAGCCCGCTTATGTGTATTAAGAATTAGATACACGAATTGGATTTTTTTCTGTTTTTGTATAAATAATCATACCATATCTGCTATTTTCAAAATGTCGATATCATACCTGTTTATTCGACATTTCTCCACACCTACTGCGTCTTTTCCTAAAAATCCAAGTCGATATATGTCGATTATTGTCGAAGAATTTTCTTTGCCATATTATGCAGAAACTCTGAATTGGTTGGACGGCCGGACTCTGCATTCCACGCAAACGGATAAAACTTTCGTAATCTCCATACTTCCTGTTCTGTCCATACCTTTTCAATCGTAGTCCTTATGCCCCGCTCTATTGTCCGCTCATTTACATGAAATTTGGCCCCGATCACCGGATATACCTCTTTTGTCATGCTGACATTTCTTTTTTCTGACATCATGACGAACAGAATGGCACTCTGGCAATAGATGCTCCCCATCATTTTATTAGAAAATCCAAGCCTGAATAACTCGTCTTCTATCTTTCTTTGATAAATCTCCTGCAATGTCGACGGATTTTCTGTTTCTACAATCGTCTTGACATGTTTGCTTCCTCTTCGATACGGCGCACTGATCTCTATGATCGACAATGGAATCTCTAAAGAAAACTCCGGATCGCCTTTGGTACAAATATAATCTACACCCATATTTCGAATCGTGTCATAGATTACTTTTGAGACCACGTTTGTCACCACGATCACAAATGGTTTCTGTATCGGCAGACGCTGCATTTTTTCCAGCAAAAGAATTCCGCTTCCCTTGGGCAGTTCCAATTCCAGAACCAGCGCCTCAATATCCAGTGTTTCCAAAAAGAATACTGCTTCATTGACGCAATCCGTTTCTGCCACAAGACGCATCGTCTCTCGATTCTGGATCAGCCATTTATACTCCTCTCTGACTTCTCCTTCCTCTTCCACTACCATAACTCTAATACTCATTTATTACCTCCACAGGTCCCTATTCCTGAAAAATGTCTCTATATATCAGACACTTTTTCCGGCTATATCTGATTCCTGTTTTGGAAATTTGTTTCAGGACTTTTACCATTCTGCATTGAATACATACTTGTCCATTCTGTCAAATGCTTCTTTAATTCTTGAAAATGGAGATGCAAGATTCATTCGAAGTGCACATGGTCCGTGGAACATACGACCATCCTGTACAGCTACGCCCACATCCCAGCATGCTTTTTCTACATCATCGATCGTCTTTCCATGTGCCTCACACCATTTTGTACAATCCACAAAAAGCATATAAGTACCCTGTGGCTTGCTTACTTCAACACCTTCAAAATGTTCTTTGATATAATCATATCCATAGTTGACATTTTCGCTCAACACCTGGCAGAGTTCATCCACCCATTCATATCCTTCTGGTTTGTAAGCACCGATGAGCGCATGCATAGAAAGTACATTCATACTGTTGTAATGTGGTTTTTCCGATTTTGCACGCACACGGTCACGTAAATATTTGTTATAAATAATATGATAACTTCCTACAAGCCCTGCAAGGTTGAATGTCTTGCTTGGTGCATATAAAGCAACGGTGCGATTTCTCGCATCTTCGTTTACTGACTGAAGCGGAATATGTTTGTTTCCATTTAAGATAATGTCAGACCAGATTTCATCCGAAATTACAACACAGTCATTTGCTTTATAAACTTCCATTGCCTTTTCCAGTTCCCATTGTTCCCAAACACGTCCGCATGGGTTGTGTGGATTACAGAATACCGCAACATGGATATTGTTTGCTTTTAATTTTACATCCATATCTTCAAAATCCATTCTCCAGATACCTTCTTCGTCCTGAACCAATGGACTGTGTACAATCTTATATCCTGCATTTGTAATCGAAGCTGTAAATCCGATATAAGTTGGACTATGCAATAAAACACTGTCTCCCGGTGCTGCAAAAGCAGTCAGTGTAGAAACCACTCCTCCAAGTACACCATTTTCATAGCCGATATGCTCTGGTTTTAATTCTGTCACACCATTTCTGAGTGACTGCCATTTGATAATAGAATCAAAATATTCTTCTGTTGGATTAAAATATCCATAGAGTGGATGTTTTGCTCTTTCTATAATTGCTTCTGGTATCGTAGGCACTGTTGGGAAATTCATATCCGCTACCCACATTGGAATGACATCAAAGCCTTCCTTTGGTCCACCCGGAGCAAAGCCGCCCGGTTTTCCTACCATATCAATTGCAATCGCATCTTTTCCATGTCTGTCAATGATACTTGTAAAATCGTATTTCATAATTTGTTACTCCTCCGTACTACTCTTTCTATCCCTCATTTTACACCCAAAGGTATCAGGATAACAATATCCCGGCCAGATTATTTCCAATTGACCGGGATATCTCTTTACATTATTTTGTATGTAATAATTTATGCTCTTTTCCTTTTGGTTCAAAAGAGAAATTCTCATAAAATGTCGCAACACTGAACGCTTTCGCTTCTGTAATACCGATCTTCTTTGCTACATAACTTAACAATTCCGGTGGTAGATAACGATATTCTATTCGTTCCAATAAATTTTCTGTTGTGTTTCATCCACCGATGAGACAAATCTCTTTTTCAGGATCAGAAAATCCTCCACATCCATTAAAACATGGTACAGCATCGCTCTGCTTTCAAATTCTTCTCTGCTCTCCGGCAGCGGCTGTGCTTTCATTTCCCTTAATATCTTTTCCAATTGATTGATCTTTGCTTGCGGATCTGTCTTCTCACTCATACCGTCCGCCAGATCCTCCACAAAATCTGCAACGATCTCTGCCTGCGTTGGAATATTACGAAGACGTCTCATTTCCGAATGCAGGTTATATAATACCATACATTGTGCTTTTCTCATCTCAAAATAGTTAATGTAATACTCCGGATGTGATACAAAAGTATTATTTTGATACTCTTGTGCCTCTTCTCCATATTTGATCAGATCATTTCTGAGATCTGAAATATCTTTCCAAACCTCTTTCCCCATTTCATTCTTTCTCAGATAGCCTGCCATTTCTTTTAAAATCACCTGCATTCTATCTTCTGTCTGACGCATCGCTTTCACAATCTCGTCTTTATGTGTATTATTAATATGGAATAGATTCAAAATGATCGCGATCGAAACTCCAATGATCACCAAAAGAAATTCGTTCATCAAGAATTCATAAGAAAAATTCTGTTCCGCAAGTAAATGCGCTGCTGTAACTGCATTTACCGAAATCGCATTTCTCCAGCCAAGACTTTCACAGAAAGTCACCAGCATAAATAAGTAAATGCCATAACCTACCCACGTAGCCGGCAAGCACGTAAACAGCATCATACATATTCCAAATGTCAGAAAAAAGGTAAACAGTCTTCGTGCTGTCAGCTTTAGCGTATCCCATTTGGTAGTCTGCAAGGTGAGCAAGCAAATGGTCCCAGCGGACGCTGCATAAGCCAGATTCAGTGTCTCTGCGATAAAGAATGCCAAACTTCCTCCAAATCCAATTTTCAGTGCCAAAAGTGTTATTTTTTTCAGTTTCAAATTTACCCTATCGTCCATAATACCTCCTAGATAGTTACATTGTCTAACACTTCTCCTATTGGTTCCTGGATGCATAAATCTGCCTGTGCATCTCTTGATGTCGCACTTTTATTAATCAGAACCAAATATTTCCCCCTAAAATAATCAATAAATCCTGCTGCAGGATATACCACTAATGATGTTCCTCCAATGATCAACATATCCGCTTCGCTGATTGCCCGAATCGACTTGCGGATAATCTGCTGATCCAATCCTTCTTCATATAATACTACATCTGGTTTGATGATTCCTCCACAGGTACATTTTGGAATTTCCTCTGCCGCTTTCACATACGCTGCATCATAAAACTGACCGCATCTCTGACAATAGTTGCGATGGATACTTCCATGAAGTTCCAATACCTTTTTACTGCCTGCCATCTGATGCAGTCCGTCAATATTCTGCGTGATCACAGCCTTCAGTTTTCCTTTTGCCTCCATCTCTGCAAGCTTCAAATGTGCTTTATTTGGTTTTGCCTCCAAAAACATCATCTTATCTTTATAAAACTGATAAAACATCTCTGTCTTTCGCATAAAAAATGTATGACTTACCACCTGCTCGGGCGGATAGGCATATTTTTCCTGATAAAGGCCATCTGCACTTCGAAAATCAGGTATATTACTTTCCGTTGAAACCCCTGCACCGCCAAAGAATACAATATTATTGCACTCATCAATCATACGCTGTAATTCTTCTCGTTTATTCATAAATGCCTCCCTTATCAAACTCCGACAATGTCACATCCAGATAAGTCTCACCTTCCAGATTCTTCCACTGGAAATGTTCCTCTTCCATGATCATATAGCTATGCTCTGAATTTTCTTTTGGAATCGAAACGGATCCTGGATTCATATAAATAATCTTTCCTTCCTTTTCACAAGCTGGGACATGAAAATGTCCATTCAGTAAAATGTCTCCCGGTTTCAGCATTGGAAGATTTTTTCTATTAAAATGATGCCCATGCGTTGCAAACAGAAGCCTCTTACCGATCGGAAGGATACAATATTCTGCCATGATTGGAAATTCAAGTACCATCTGATCCACTTCTGTATCGCAGTTCCCTCTCACGCATAAAATTTCTTTCTTCTTTTCATTTAACATCTGGATCACAGCCTTTGGATGATACTCTTTTGGTAGATCATTTCTTGGTCCATGATACAACAGATCTCCTAACAGCAGAAGTCTCTCCGCTTTTTCTTCTTCATAAGCCTTGAGCAGTTTGTCACAGTAATAAGCGGAACCATGAATGTCCGACGCGATCATAATTTTCATATTTTCTCTCCGTTCTTATCTCATTTTTATTTATTACAGAAAAGTTTTCCGATTTCCCCTTGCAGTCTGCAAATTTCTGTGATAGAATAACCCTTGTCGAGCAGAAGTGGCGGAATGGCAGACGCGCTAGATTCAGGTTCTAGTCGGGGTTCCTCGGTGTGGGTTCAAGTCCCATCTTCTGCATGAAACTCCTTGAATTTTCAAGGAGTTTTTTATTTGCACAATATGAATTCTTATTGAAACGCACCATAGAGCATCGTTACTACTTCTGCTCGAATAATGCTATTCACCGGGCGAAATGTTCTTGTTCCATCATTTTCTTCATAACCAGATGTAATTCCATTCTTATATGCCCACATCACATATTTATAATACCACTCTGTCTCTTCTACGTCTGTAAATGGGTTATTCACACCAGTAATATCAATTTCTCCATCTCCAACCATGACACTACAGAGCATTGTGACAATTTCAGCTCTTGTACAGTTATTCTGTGGTCTGAATGTTCTTGTTCCATCCGCTTCCTCATATCCAGATGTTACACCATTTTCATATGCCCAGATGACATAATCGTAATACCAGTCATCGGAACTAATATCCGTAAAAGGTACTCCAGACTCGCCTTCCCAATGTGCATATAATGTCTGATTCGCATTCAACTCTGCAACTGTTTCAGCTGTAATCTCTGTTCCTCCGCTTACAGAAGTATACCAGCCCTCGAAAACCTCTCCACTTCTTGTTAAGATTGGAAGCACTCCATAGACATCACCACTGGAGAGTTCTTTGCTGAATGCCCAATCTGTATCATAGTTTGGCTTGAAAGTTATCTGGTAAGTATTCGTATCCTGTGTCCACTGAGCATATAATGTCTGATCCAACTCCAACTCAGAAAGGGTATAGCAGGTAACCTTTTTACCACCTGCAGCTGCTGTATACCATCCCTTAAATACATAGTTTTCACGATATGGAGTTGGCAAGACTCCGTAAAGTCCATTATTCGCAACGCTTTTACTTGCAGTATCTACATTGCCTCCATTTGCATTGAATGTGACTTGATATCGATTGATCGAAGTATTTTCATAATCAGGTGCGACAATATAGCAAAGGCGACCCGTTTTCCCCGATGAAATGGTTCCATCAGATATATTCCGTACATAGTTTCCTTGTTTGACTTTACCGCCCGCATTTCCTTCTACAAAATTCAAAGTTACTGTTCCGTCTCCATTATCTTCTGAATTGTACAGGATTGCCGTATGACTGAGAGATTCTGTTGCTTTGTGTTCGTCCAGATCCCACGCCCATAATAGGATGTCTCCGGTCTGTGGCTCATACGCTCCGCCGCCAAAGCTCGTCTGATCCCAAGTATAATAAGTCGAAGTTGTGTCGTCGGTAAAAGTAAAAGCATTTGCACCTCTGCTGCTGGCAAGAATCTGTTTTGGGACTCCTGCCATTCTGACACACCAGCTTGCAAATTCGGAACACCATGCATTCCCTACACTGTCCAAATGACGACCATATTCTGTATAATTATCCGAACCATCTGTATTGTCTCCAGCATAATCCGCTTCACTGTCACCTTCATGATAACCCACTTGAGACAATGCAACATTGATCACATCGTCCCTATAATTTCCAGTCAATTCCACCTGCTGCAGTTTCGCATAATATTCACTGTTTTTGTACAGTTCCGACTCTGTAGAATAAACCTCTGCCTCAGCACCTGCACTTCGAAAAGCACCGGTTTCCAGTGTCACGCTCTCTGGAATCCAAACTTTTTCTAATGCGTCACAATCTTGAAACGCCCACTCGCCTATAGAAGCAACATCTGCTCCAATCACCACAGTTTCCAACTTGGTAAAACTCTGGAAAGCACGATCTCCGATACGCGTAACACCATCGCATATTACAAGATTTTTTATTGAGCTCTTGTAACTCTGCCAAGGCTGATCATTCGCACCACTTGCATAATCAGGAATCGCACCTTTACCAGAAATAGTCAGAACACCATCTTGTAGTTCCCAGGTCAATGTACTCCCAACTGTACCACTTTCCGTTTCAGAAGCTGCATATGCATCCGTTCCATTTACTGTTAGAAACAGGCTAAAAATTAGTATTCCTGCCATTAACAAAGACAATCACTTTTTCTTCATAAAAATCCCCCCCTGTTGATTTCAGATTTTAATCTATTATCCATATTATACTACATCCTGGATTATTATGGTTGATTATTCACACTCCCCAAACAGATATTTTCTATATTTCAGCACAATAATAAGGAGTATCAATTCTTTTTAATCGATACTCCTCACTACATTGCTGGTTCTGTCATTTACTTAACCTCTTTTTCTTTCATTTTTGTGTTTTTTGTGTTTTTTGTTTTTTTAACTTATGCTTTTGGCGGTTTGTACCTCCTATTTTTATTTGCTCTTCAACTTCCGACTTTTGAAGAACTCTCGAAACATGAAATAAAGTTATTGATTTTTGTTTTTCTGTCTTTAACTTTATTTACTTTGTTTATACCGTTATTATAACACTCATTTTTATTTTGTCAATATATTTTTAATAT
>CAZUVY010000073.1:0-13734 GCA_964623905.1 uncultured Faecalimonas sp. | reverse complement strand
GACATGGATTTTAAATATAAAGACTGTAAAAAAGAGATGGATATGGTGAATAAAGCATTCCTCGAGATCATGATTGAGGGAGATGCCAATGGACGTGGATTCCAGTATCCAATCCCAACATATTCGATTACAAAAGATTTTGACTGGTCAGATACAGAAAACAATCGTCTGTTATTTGAAATGACAGCGAAATATGGGACACCATATTTCTCAAACTATATCAACAGTGATATGGAACCAAGCGATGTGCGAAGCATGTGCTGCCGTCTTCGTCTGGATCTTCGTGAACTTCGTAAGAAATCAGGTGGTTTCTTCGGAAGTGGTGAAAGCACAGGTTCTGTTGGAGTTGTTACAATCAATCTTCCAAGAATTGCATACCTTTCAAGCAATGAAGCAGAATTTTATAAGAGACTGGATCGTCTGATGGATATTTCCGCAAGATCGCTCAGTATCAAACGTACTATCATCACAAAGTTATTAGAGGAAGGCTTATATCCATATACAAAGAAATATCTTGGAACATTCAACAACCATTTTTCAACAATTGGTCTGGTTGGTATGAATGAAGCGGGTCTCAATGCAAAATGGCTTCAGGCAGATATGACTCATGAGAAGACACAGCAATTTGCAAAAGATGTGTTAAATCATATGAGAGAGAGACTTTCAGATTATCAGGAACTTTATGGTGATCTTTACAATCTGGAAGCAACTCCTGCAGAGTCTACAACTTATCGTCTTGCAAAACACGACAGAGCGCAGTTTCCTGATATTATTACAGCTTCTGAAAATGGTACACCATATTATACAAACAGTTCGCATCTGCCAGTTGGCTATACAGCAGACATTTTTGAAGCACTCGATGTTCAGGATGAATTACAGACACTGTACACATCAGGAACTGTATTCCATGCATTCCTTGGTGAAAAGCTTCCTGATTGGAAATCAGCAGCAAATCTTGTTCGTAAGATTGCTGAAAATTACAGACTTCCATATTATACAATGTCTCCAACATATTCGATCTGTAAAGACCATGGATATTTATCGGGAGAACAATATACTTGCCCACACTGTGGTGCTGTGACAGAGGTTTACAGCCGTATCACAGGTTACTACAGACCGGTTCAAAACTGGAATGATGGTAAGGCACAAGAATTCAAAGAAAGAAAAGTATACGATATTTCAAGTTCAAAGATGAGAGTTCGTACAGCAGCAGCGCAGGAAGTGATGGAACAACATGGCGTTTCTGAAGATGAGACAAAGACATTTCTGTTCACAACAAAGACTTGTCCAAACTGTAAGATTGTAGGTATGCATCTGGATGATGCGGAAATCGAATACGAAAAGATTGATGCAGAAGAAGCTCCTGATCTGGTACAGAAGTATGGAATCAGACAGGCTCCAACTCTTGTTGTAGTAAAAGAAGGCAAAGCTGAAGTGTTTGCGAATGCATCAAATATTATTGGATATATCAATGAAAATGAATAAATAATTATCTAGTATCTAATTGCCGATGTGGGATTTGTTTCCTGCATCGGCATCTAAAATATCAAGAGAACAAATCTATCCGCTATGAAAATTGGCATGAAATGCTGAATGAGGTTTGCGGTATCTAGAAATCCCTTAAAACAAGAATCTATCTGCTGAAAATTTGGCGAGCGGCGTCGAGAAGGAGTGAAAAGCAAGAATCTATCTGTTATCCCATAAATTTTCAGCGTCTATAAGAATCCCCAAACAAGTATCTATCTGAATGAAAGGAAAACATGTATGAATAAAATCAAAAACTTGCTAGAAGCAAGGAAAAGTCACTTATTACAATTGAAACAAGGAAAGGAAGAGGCGTTAAAAATCGCACCAGAAGGTTCATTACGCATTTGTAGTCATGGTGGAAGAACACAATACTATCATAGAAATGATCCTAAGGATTTTAATGGAGCTTACATTAAAGAAAAAGATGTTGAATTAGCACGGAAACTGGCACAGAAAGACTATGATAAGAAAGTACTTGCCAGCATTGAAAAAGAACTAAATGCTACAGAAAAATATCTTGCCAGTATAAAAGAAAAGTGCGTAGAACAGATATATGACAATCTACACAAAGAGAGAAAAAAATTGATTGTTCCTGTTTTGCAGCCAGAAGATGCATATATAGAAAAATGGCAAAACCTTAAATATCAGGGAAAAGAATTTAAAGATGGCGTGCCAGAATTTTATAGTTCTAAAGGAGAGCGAGTTAGGTCAAAATCAGAAGTGATTATTGCAGATTTATTATGTAAAGAAGAAATTCCTTATCGCTATGAATACCCAATTTATCTAAAAGGTTTCGGAAAGGTACATCCCGATTTTACAGTGCTTAACATAAAAGAACGGAAAGAGATTTATTGGGAACACCTGGGAATGATGGATGATCCTGATTATTCAGAGAATGCATTACAGAAAATTGCAGCTTATGAACAAAATGGAATTTTTCCTGGTGAGAATCTGATTTTGACATACGAAACAAGAAAATGCCCAATCAATCAGAAAGTGATTAAGCTGATGATTCAGCGCTATCTGAAATAGAAAGTGAGAAGTTATACTTTTAGGTTAGTGCTGCTTGTTTAATGATATGGTATAATCGCAGATATAGTTGATAAAGATAACGGAAGTATTAAAATAACAATTAAAAATGGACTTGAGATGATGGAAAGGAAATAACTATGTTCATAAAAGAAGATACAACCTATAATGATATCCGTGAAAAGTCACTTGTGTCTTGGCTGGATGAAATGGAGCAACATGAAGATATTGCAGTACGCGGAGGCGTAACGCTTTGCAGAGAATACATGCAATATCTGAAAGAAAAGTGCGAAAGACTTGAACAAGAAAATGAATTGAAAAACCAGTATTTAAAGAAAATGGCAATGAAGAGGAAAAATAATTAAAATCTAATGGAGGTAATATGGCTAATTTGATAGTAATATGCGGCCCGCAAGCAGTAGGGAAAATGACCGTTGCGGAAAGCTTAAGAGACAAAATAAAATATAATCTGATGATGAATCATGATAGTATTGAAATATCAGATCGAATCTTTGGCTTTGCAACGCCGGCTCAAAAAGAGTTTAATGCGATCTTTCGTGAAAAAGCATTTGAATTGGCAGTAAAGCATAATGTGGATTTGCTATTTACATATGTTTGCGCATTTGAGATGCCGGAAGAAAGAGAATACTTGACTAAATTAGCCGATCTGTTCCAAACTAATGGAGGCGAGTTCTATTTTGTTGAATTAAGTGCGGATCTTTCAACCAGACTTGAGAGAAATGTTACCCCACATCGTATGGAGAGAAAGGTTTCCAAAAGAGATATTGAATGGAGTAAAGCAAATCTTCTGAATGATACAAAGAAACATAGACTGAATTCAAACAGCGATGAGATTTGGTTTAAAAATCATATCAAAATAAATAACACTAATCTGGAACCGGATCAGGTTGCCGATATGATTATTGAGAGATTTCAGATTACAGCGAATGAGAAAGAAGAGAAGGAATATCGGTTCGGGGTATAACTTACAAAACCCAGATGTAGATATAGAGATCATTACACCACATGAGAGATATATAGAAGAATTTCTTGAATGGTGGAAAAAAGATTGACGAACACAGAAACAAATACTATAATATCTGTATATGTGAAAAGCAATGACGGAACGAGTAACTATATGGAAGTAGACAGAGAGAGAGACAGTGCTGAGAGTTTCTTATATGAAAATATAGTGAAGACCACTCCCGAGCTGTGATGTGAAATAAGCATCACCGTCCATTCTGCGTTAAAGAATATGAGTGAAAAACTAAGGTGGAACCGTGTGTTAGATATGACGCACCCTTAAGCAATATGACTTTGCTTGAGGGTGTTTTCTTTTTCGTCACGAGTAGACAAAAAGAAAGCACTCTTAAGAAAAAACGAAATTACAAATAAATCAGGAGGAATCAGAGATGAAAGTAACATTAAAAGACGGTTCAGTTATGGAATTTGAAAACAGCGTTTCAGTTCTTGACGCCGCAAAAGCAATCAGCGAAGGTCTTGCAAGAGCAGCCTGCGCAGGTAAAGTAAATGGAGAAGTAGTAGATTTAAGAACAGAATTAAGTGAAGACTGTGCATTGGAAATCCTTACATTCAAAGATGATGCAGGAAAAAGAGCATTCAGACATACAGCTTCTCACGTAATGGCACAAGCTGTAAAAAGATTATATCCAGACGTAAAATTAGCAATCGGACCTTCGATTGACGACGGTTTCTATTATGATTTCGATCGTGCATCAGCATTTACACAAGAAGAACTTGCTGACATCGAAAAAGAAATGAAAAAAATCGTAAAAGAAAACCTCAAATTAGAAAGATTTGAACTTCCAAGAGAAGAAGCAATCAAACTTATGGAAGAAAAAGAAGAACCATACAAAGTAGAATTGATCAACGACCTTCCAGAAGACGCAGTGATTTCATTCTACAAACAAGGTGATTTTGTAGACCTTTGTGCAGGACCACACCTTATGAGCACAAAAGCAATCAAAGCATTTAAGATCATTTCATCTTCAATGGCTTACTGGAGAGGCGATTCAACAAAGGCACAATTACAACGTATCTATGCAACAGCATATGACAACAAAGATGATCTTGCAGCTCACATGGCTCATTTAGAAGATATCAAAAAACGTGATCACAACAGACTTGGTCGTGAAATGGAACTTTTCACAACAGTTGATGTAATTGGTCAAGGTCTTCCACTTTTAATGCCAAAAGGTGCAAAAATGATTCAAAAAATGCAAAGATGGATTGAAGATGTTGAAGACAAAGAATGGGGTTATGTAAGAACAAAAACTCCTCTTATGGCAAAATCAGACCTTTACAAAATTTCAGGACACTGGGGACATTACAAAGAAGGTATGTTTGTTCTTGGAGATGAAGAAAAAGACAAAGAAGTATTCGCACTTCGTCCAATGACATGTCCATTCCAATACTATGTTTACAAAGCAAGCCAGAAATCATACCGTGATCTTCCACTTCGTTATGGCGAAACATCTACATTGTTCCGTAATGAAGATTCAGGAGAAATGCATGGTTTAACACGTGTTCGTCAGTTTACAATTTCAGAAGGTCACTTAATCGTAAGACCAGACCAGATGGTAGAAGAATTCAAAGGCTGTCTTGCACTTGCAAAATATTGTCTTGAAACACTTGGCGTACAAGAAGATGTAACATACCGTTTATCAAAATGGGATCCAAACAATAAAGAAAAATATATCGGATCTGCAGAAGTTTGGGAAGAAACACAAGGACATATCCGTCAGGTATTAACAGAACTTGAAATTCCATTCTACGAAGAAGAAGGAGAAGCTGCATTCTACGGACCAAAAGTAGATATTCAGGCTAAAAACGTATACGGAAAAGAAGATACAATGATCACAATTCAATGGGATGCAGTTCTTGCGGAACAATTTGATATGTATTACATTGATCAAAACGGTGATAAAGTTCGTCCATACATTATCCATAGAACAGCTATGGGATGCTATGAAAGAACATTGGCATGGCTGATTGAAAAATATGCTGGTAAATTCCCGACATGGTTATGCCCAGAACAAGTACGTGTACTTCCAATTTCTGAAAAATATATGGATTATGCAGAAAAGGTTCGCAAAGAATTAGCTAGAAATGATGTTGACGTAACAGTTGACAACCGTTCAGAAAAGATCGGATACAAGATTCGTGAAGCAAGACTTGCAAGATTACCATACATGTTAGTAGTTGGTGAAAAAGAAGAAGCAGAAGGATTAGTATCTGTAAGAAGCCGTTTTGCAGGAGATGAAGGACAAAAGACATTAGAAGAATTTGTAGATCAAATCTGTAAAGAAATCAGAACAAAAGAAATCAGAAAAGAAGAACCACAAGAACAAAAATAATGTGAAACGAAATGGAGGGGGGAAAGGAAACTTTCTCCCTTTTCGATTGTACGCCCGTTTAAGGAGGGCGCATTATAGTAGCGAGTACGTGAAGACAAAAAAGAAAGGAACTACAGGATGAAAAAGAAACAATTAGTTGCAATTATAGTTACAGGAATTGTGATTATTGCGGTGGGCGTTACAGGTGTATTCAGCAATGTACTGAGCCATAGCCTTTTGCAAAGTCAGGAGTCAGAGGAGAGCTGGTTGGATAGTTTGCTTGGATTGACTGAGGAAGTTGAGACAGCACTTCCAGAAGAAGATTTTATTGGATTGATCGAGATTGTAGGAGAAATCGGACCTTCCACAGAAGACGCCTGGGGAACAACGAGTGGCTCATACAATCACAATCTGTATATGAATTACATTGATGAGTTGATGTACGATGTCAATAATAAGGGAATCATGCTTTATGTAGACAGCCCTGGTGGAACGGTATACGAAAGTGATGAACTTTACCTGAAACTTATGGAGTACAAAACAATCACAGGACGTCCGATCTGGGCATATTTTGCATCAGAAGCATGTTCTGGCGGCTACTACATTGCGATGGCAGCAGATAAGATCTATGCAAATCGCAATTGCTGGACAGGCTCTATCGGCGTAATCGTATCGCTCATGAATTGTAAGGAATTGTACGATAAGCTGGGAATCGAAGAAATCGATATTACAAGTGGTGCAAACAAGGCGATGGGTTCTTCGGCACTGGAACTGACGGAAGAACAGCGCGATATTTTGCAAAGTCTGGTAGATGAGGCATATGATCAGTTTGTGGACATCGTCTGTGATGGCAGAAATATGGATGAGGACACAGTCAGAACACTTGCAGATGGAAGAATCTATTCGGCAAAGCAGGCTTTGAAACATGGATTGATCGACGAGATTGGATCTTTTGAACAAGAACAGGAAGCATTTGCACAGGAAGAAGGATTTTCTGACTACATTTTATATCATACTCCAGAAGCAGAGACAATAGATCTGTGGAACAGCTTGTACCTTCTGGTTTCGGATTTGAAACCAGAATCAGAGTTGGATTTGGCGAAAGACATTGTTGAAAATAATGGAAACGGGGTGTTGAAATATTATGCACAATAGACCGGAAAATCAAGTCAATGCCGGATTCTTTGTGCGTCTGGCAGCGTATCTTGTAGACTGTTTGATTGTATGGATCGCGTTGTTAGTGGTTCGCATTCCGATTGCCGCTTCTTCTGTTATGAACTCGGACTCTTTTTTGACGAGAGATTTCATATTCAGTTATTCTATTGAAGATATCTTATGTTATCTTTTAAGTGCGGCATATTTTATCTTGCTTACATATCACACAGGAGCTACGATTGGAAAAAGACTTCTGAATCTGCGAGTGGTGAGCAAAGAAGACCGGAAACTTACACTTTTTGAAGTTGCATTTCGGGAAACAGTAGGACGTTTTTTGTCGGAGTTGATTCTTAATGTTGGTTATATCATGGTGGGACTTCATAAAGAAAAACTGGGACTGCATGATATGTTAAGTGATACAGAAGTGATTTACTGGCATACAAAGAAAATAGAAGTGGAGAGTCCGATCGAGGAGCAGTTTGTCGCTGGAAAAACAGCATATGCACCTGCAGATTATATGCCTGTAAGCCAGCCTGCTTCTGAAGAAAATTTTGAAGAACGTTTCGAAGAAAACGTAGAAGAAAATTTGGCGGAGATCGCAGAAGAAACTAGAGAAGAAGAATCTGTAGTAGAAACTGAGATCATAGAAGAAGAGCAGATTGGTGAACAGTAGAACGAAAAATGCACAGCTTGCGGTATAGAAGTGATTGCTTCGTATTCCGTGAGCTGTGCATAATTTTTCTACATAAATACTCCGTCCAGATAATGTGAAAGGGATCTTTTGATATTGCCCTCAAAATCTGCCTGTCCATTTGTCATTGCCCATTCAAATACATTTCCAATTACAAGCATACGGATATCGGTGACGATCTCAGAAATTGATAATTTCAGTGAGAGAGCACCTGCTTCCACAGATTTTTCCAGATAATGCTGAACCGTGACAATGGGATAAGGGCGTTCTGTTCGGATCGTAGGATTCAGAGCCTGATTGCGCGGCGTATAATATCCTGCGATAAAATCTACTCCCAACTCTTTACAATATTCCACATAATTCAAATAAACTTTGATGATTGCCTTTTTGGCATCTTCCGTATTTTCTGGTATATTCAGCAAACCAGATTCCATACTAGGCTGATCTTCAATGTAGTATGATAAGAGATCATCTTTGGTTTTAAAATGATGATAAAAACTTCCGTTAGATACACCGGCTTCTTCACAAATGTTCTTTATAGAGAGATTTTCATAGCCGCTTTTCTGCAGAATTCGCTTGGCAGCCTGAAAAATTCGTTCTTTTGTTTCTTTTGATTTTAATTGTTGTTTTGATAATTCGGTAGTCTGTTTCATGAACATAACCTCCCCTTCGAAATGCTCAATAAAAATATTATAACATGGAAATTTAAGAAAAACAAGAAAAAACAGAGCATACTCTGGTTTTTGCTTTGAGAGACATGCACTGGGTTTTAGAGGAGAAATATTTTGCATTTCCGCTTATTTTTGCTATAATACTAACCAGCAATTAGGAAAGGAAGCTAGGTATGGACATTATTCAGAAACTGACCGAGGAATTGAACGTCAAAAAATGGCAGGTAGAAGCTGCAGTTACATTGATTGATGAAGGCAATACAATTCCTTTTATTTCAAGATATCGTAAAGAAGCAACTGGTGCTTTGAACGATGAACAATTAAGAAAATTACACGAAAGACTGCTTTATCTTCGCAATCTGGAAGCGAAGAAAGAACAGGTACTCGCTACAATAGAAGAACAAGGCAAACTTACAGAAGAATTAAAAAAGCAGATTCTGGCAGCAGAGACATTGGTGGTAGTGGAAGATTTGTACCGTCCATTCCGTCCAAAGAGAAGAACAAGGGCGATCATTGCCAAGGAGAAAGGTTTGGAACCACTTGCAGCATTGATCATGCTCCAGAAGACAGAGATACCTTTAGAGGAAGCGGCGAAGGCTTATGTTTCAGAAGAAAAAGAAGTAAAGAATGCAGAAGAGGCACTTGCCGGAGCAAAGGATATAATTGCTGAATATATTTCAGATGAAGCGGACTACCGCATTTATATTCGTGATCTGACAGTGAAACAGGGAAAAGTCACCTCTGTTGCAAAAGATCCAGAATCACAGTCGGTATATGAAATGTATTATGATTTTGAGGAGCCTGTCGCAAAACTTGCCGGCCATCGTGTACTGGCACTGAACCGTGGGGAAAAAGAAAAAATCCTGACAGTGAAGGTAGAAGCTCCAGAAGAGAAGATTCTTCAGTATCTGGAAAAGAAAACGATTTTAACAGACAATCCATATACGACCCCTGTTTTAAAAGAGGTGGTAGAAGACAGTTATAAACGTCTCATCGCACCTGCGATTGAACGAGAGATCCGAAGTGATCTGACAGAAAAAGCAGAAGATGGAGCGATTGAAGTCTTTGGAAAAAACCTGGAGCAGTTATTGATGCAGCCTCCAATCGTAGGACAGACTGTGCTTGGATGGGACCCGGCTTTCCGTACCGGATGTAAACTTGCAGTGGTAGACCCGACTGGTAAGGTGCTGGATACAACTGTGATCTATCCGACAGCACCAACTACACCACAAAAGATTGCAACAGCCAAAGATACGTTAAAGAAACTGATTCGTAAATATGGTATTACATTATTTTCAGTGGGAAATGGTACTGCATCCCGCGAATCCGAGCAGATTATTGTAGAACTTTTTAAAGAGATTCCAGAAAAAGTACAGTATATCATTACAAACGAAGCTGGAGCATCGGTATATTCTGCAAGCAAACTTGCTACAGAAGAGTTTCCAAATTTTGATGTAGGGCAACGAAGTGCGGCTTCCATTGCCAGACGTCTTCAGGATCCGCTCGCGGAGCTTGTAAAAATTGATCCGAAATCAATTGGTGTCGGACAGTATCAGCATGACATGAATCAAAAGAAATTAAGTGAAGCACTTTCCGGCGTAGTAGAAGACTGTGTAAATAAGGTGGGTGTAGATCTGAATACTGCATCAGCACCGCTGCTTTCTTATATTTCTGGGGTATCAGGTACGATCGCAAAAAATATCGTTGCATACCGTGAAGAAAATGGAAGTTTCACAGACAGAAAGGAACTTCTGAAAGTTTCGAAACTTGGACCGAAAGCATTTGAGCAATGTGCAGGATTTATGCGAATTCAGGGTGGAAAGAATCCATTGGATGGAACCAGTGTGCATCCGGAAAGTTATGAAGCTGCGAAAAAACTTCTTGAAAAGCAAGGATATTCTGTAGCAGATATCGCAGGTGGAAAACTGAAAGGGCTTTCTAAAACAGTGAAAGACTATAAAAAACTGGCGGAAGAACTTGGAATCGGCGAGATCACGCTTCGTGATATTGTAAAAGAATTAGAAAAGCCGGCGCGCGACCCTAGAGATGAGATGCCAAAACCAATCCTTCGTACCGATGTTTTAGAAATGAAAGACCTGACAGAAGGAATGATTCTGAAAGGAACGGTTCGTAATGTAATTGATTTTGGTGTATTTGTGGATATCGGGGTACATCAGGATGGTCTTGTACACATTTCTCAGATCACGGATAAGAAATTTATCAAACATCCACTGGAAGTGGTAAGCGTAGGAGATATTGTGGAAGTAAAAGTGATGAGCGTAGATCTGAAGAAAAAGAGAATTCAGCTTACGATGAAAATATAGGATCAAGAATAAAAGGCCAAGAACAAGATGTTTTTGGTCTTTTTAAGACAAAAAGTTTCGAAAATTATAGTATGAATAGATAGACATTTTCAAAAGACAAGTCTATAATTTACAAAATCATAAATTACATATGAGGGAGGCTTGAATATGATTGAAGTAAAACACATATCAAAGGATTTTGTAATGCCAAAGAAGTATCCTGGCTTGAAAGGTGCGATCAAAGGTCTTTTTTCTTCGGAAAAGGTTGTAAAAAAGGCAGTAGAAGATATTTCGTTTACAATCCATAAAGGTGAAATTGTTGGTTATATAGGAAGTAATGGTGCAGGAAAAAGTACGACGATCAAAATGATGACAGGAATTCTCACGCCGACAAAAGGAGAGTGTCTTGTGTCAGGTATTAATCCAAGCAAGAACCGGAAAGAAAATGCGCAGAATATTGGAGTTGTATTTGGACAGCGAACACAACTCTGGTGGGATCTTCCTCTGGGGGAATCTTTTACGATTTTAAAAGAAATCTATAATGTTTCTGATGAGGCATATGAAGAACGTATGAAATTCTTAAATGAAGTTTTGGAGTTGAATACATTTTGGAACAGTCCGGTAAGAACACTTTCGCTTGGACAGCGTATGAGAGCCGATCTTGGCGCGGCGCTTCTTCATAATCCAAAAGTGCTTTATTTGGATGAGCCTACTATTGGTCTGGATCTGGTCGTGAAAGACAATATTCGCAGGGCAATCAAAGAAATCAATGAAAAATACCAGACGACGATTGTACTTACCACACATGATATCGGTGATATTGAAGAACTTTGCAGCAGGATTATTATTATAGATGAGGGAAAGAAGATTTATGATGGTTCTCTGGAGAATCTGAAGGATACATATGGTTCAAAATGTCGGGTGTCTATGGAAATAAAACAGACGGAAAAGGTAAAAAATCTGAATCTGGCAGAACGGTTGAATGTTTCTCCAGCGGAATGTATAACAGAGTTTGATAAAGAAAATAAAACACTTTCCGTAAGTTTTGACAAACATGCAATACAGGTTCCGCAGATTTTGGCAGTGGTAATGGATATGGCAGAAGTAAGCGATATTCAAGTCAAAGAAACGGAATTGTCTCAGATTGTGAAGAAAATCTATAATAATGGAGTGCAGGGGGTGTAGGCGAATGAAACGATTAAAAGTTTACCTGCCGTTTACCGCCAACACTTTGAAACAACAGTTGGCATATAAAGGTGCATTTTATCTGTTTATTTTAATTAATCTGTTTGGTGCTTTTATCAATTATCATCTGTGGATGGCGATTTATGGAAGCTCCAGTCAGGCAATACTTGGTGGACTTACGCAGAATGAGATGGTGGTTTATGTATTTATGTCATATGTGACTTCGTCGCTTGTAATGATTTCCATTACAAGTGATATAGGGTATGACATTGTGCAAGGAACGGTTGCAATGAACCTGATTAAGCCGATTGATTATCGCGCCAGTTTGATTGCAAAAGCTGCGGGCACAATGATCTATCGTTTTCTGGTTCCGGGGATTTTTATCTGGTGTGGATTGGAAATTTACAAAGTCCAGGTACTTGGAATGGCGCCAGCAACAATTGTACAGATTTGTCTGTATCTATTAAGCTGCATCATGAGTTTTCTGATTTATGTCCTGTTTGATTTTTGCTTTGGAATGATTGCATTTTTTACGACTTACATTTTTGGAATCCAAATGGTGAAGCAAGCAATCATGGCTTTCTTGACGGGGCAGCTTATCCCAATCAGTTTCTTTCCGGAAACATTGCAATACATCTTTAATTATCTGCCGTTTTCTTCTATGGTATATACACCAGTGATGATTTATCTTGGAAAGTATTCCGGAGAAATGCTGGGCTTTGTACTTCTGCGTCAGGCGGTATGGGTAGTAATCTTATATTTGACAGGAAGCCTCGTATGGAAAAAGGTGACAAAACGACTGGTAATTTTGGGAGGTTAAAGTATGAAGACATGTAAACGTTATTTGAGACTATACCGAGTTTTGATCTCACAATTTTTTAAAGCAATTATGCAGTCAAAGGTGGATTTTCTGATGGGGTTGTTTGGATTTTTCCTCACACAGATGACAGGGATTGCTTTTTTGTATCTGGTATTCCAACAGATTCCGGATCTGAAGGGCTGGTCTTTGGATCAATTGATTTTCATTTATGGATTCGCCCAGATTCCACGTGGAATTGATCATCTTTTGACAGATAATATCTGGCTGGTAGCATGGCGTTGGGTTATTAATGGAGAGTTCGACCGATATATGCTAAGACCAATGAATGTATTTTTTCAGATCATAGCAGAAAAATTGCAGCCGGATGCAGTTGGAGAATTACTGGTAGGAACAATCTTAGTGGTGCGTTCTTTGTCAAAGGGAATTGTGATCCTGGATGGAATCCATATACTGATGTTCCTGGTATCAGTGCTTGCTGGGGCGGTGATCTATACATCGATCAAACTGTTTTTTGCGGCGTTGGCATTCTGGCTGAAAACAAGTGGACCATTCCTTCAAACAGCATATCAAATGTCAGATTTTGCAAAATATCCAACTGAAATTTATTCTAAAGGGATCCAGTTTATTATTACGTGGATTATCCCGTTTGCCTTTGTGGCATATTTGCCGGCAAGTTATTTCCTAAAAACAAATGTATCAGCAGGGATCATTGGAATCGAATGTATCATAGCAGTGGTATTCTGGTGTATTGCCTATGCAACATTTAATCGTGGATTGAAAATATATGAAAGTGCAGGAAATTAAATATAATAGGAGCATTTTTTCGCCGCTGAATAGGAATACAAAATAGAGGTTGTGCAAAATCATACATCGCGTTATAATAAATAAAAATAAATAAGGATTCTTCGGGGCGGGGTGTGATTCCCCACCGGCGGTATAGTCCGCGACCCATGTATATGGCTGAACCGGTGAAATTCCGGTACCGACAGTATAGTCT
>CAZUVY010000072.1:0-13771 GCA_964623905.1 uncultured Faecalimonas sp. | reverse complement strand
GTAGAAGTATTATATCCAAACGACAACCACTATGCAGGTAAAGAACTTCGTTTAAAACAACAATACTTCTTCGTATCAGCAAGTTTACAAGAAGCAATCGCTAAATATAAGAGAGAACATGTTGGTGGAGACATCAGAAACTTCCACGAAAAAGTAACAATCCAAATGAACGATACTCACCCAACAGTATCTGTTGCAGAACTTATGAGACTTCTTATGGATGAAGAAGGTCTTAATTGGGAAGAAGCATGGGAAGTTACAACAAAGACATGTGCTTATACAAACCATACAATCATGGCAGAAGCTCTTGAAAAATGGCCAATCGACTTATTCAAGAGATTACTTCCACGTGTTTACCAGATCGTTGAAGAAATCGACCGTCGTTTTGTAAACGAAATCAAAGCAAAATATCCAGGAAACGAAGAAAAAGTTCGTAAAATGGCTATTTTATGGGATGGACAGGTTAAGATGGCTCACCTTGCAATCGCTGCAGGTTACTCTGTAAACGGTGTTGCTGCTCTTCATACAGAAATCTTAAAGAAACAAGAATTAAGAGATTTCTACGAAATGATGCCAGAAAAATTCAACAACAAAACAAACGGTATCACACAAAGACGTTTCTTATTACATGGTAACCCACTTTTAGCTGACTGGGTAACAGAACACATCGGAGATGGATGGATCACAGACCTTGCTCAAATGGCTAAATTAAAACCACTTGCAGATGATCCAAAAGCAAGAAAAGAATTTATGGAAATCAAACACCAGAACAAAGTTCGTCTTGCTCAATACATCTGGGAACACAACCATGTAGCAATTGACCCTAACTCAATCTATGATGTACAGGTTAAGAGATTACATGAATACAAACGTCAATTATTAAATATTTTACACGTTATGTATTTATATAACCAAATTAAAGAAAACCCAACAATGCCATTCTACCCAAGAACATTTATCTTTGGTGCTAAGGCTGCAGCTGGATACGCTCGTGCAAAACAAACAATCAAATTAATCAACTCAGTTGCTGATGTTGTTAACAACGATGCAAGCATCAACGGCAAGATCAAAGTTGTATTTATTGAAGATTACAGAGTATCAAATGCTGAATGGATTTTCGCAGCAGCAGATGTAAGTGAACAAATTTCTACAGCATCAAAAGAAGCATCTGGTACAGGTAACATGAAATTCATGTTAAACGGTGCTCCAACACTTGGTACAATGGACGGTGCTAACGTAGAGATCGTAGAAGAAGTTGGTATGGAAAACGCATTTATCTTCGGTTTAAGCTCAGACGAAGTTATCAACTACGAAAATAACGGCGGATACAACCCAATGGATATCTACTACAACGATTGGGAAATCAGACGTGTTGTAGATCAACTTGTTGATGGAACATACGCAAAAGGCAATAAAGAATTATACAGAGACTTATACAACTCATTATTAAACACATACAGCAGCGACAGAGCAGACACATACTTCATCTTAAAAGATTTCAGAAGCTATGCAGAAGCACAAAAACGTGTTGGCGAAGCATATGTTGATCAAGACAGATGGTCAAGAATGGCTCTCTTACAGACAGCTTCATGTGGTAAGTTTACTTCAGACAGAACAATCCAAGAATACGTGGATCAAATCTGGAAACTTGACAAAGTTGTAGTTGAAAAATAAGAATCAGAGTTTTAGAGAATAAAATGACGAGGCCTCTCATACAATAAAGTATGGGAGGCTTTTTTATGCAAAAAATTAAAAAATTATTTTCTATTTCGATTATTGTTCTTTTGCTTCCATATATTATTACCATTTTTATGAACGGAGAGAATGTGGAGACGAATCAGGATACGGCGCTGGATGACTATTGTATTGGGATACTGGCGAAAGAGGTTTCTTCGGATTATGAGGATGAAATGTTGAAAGCACAGGCGCTTATTGTGCGTACAACGGTTTACAGTGAGCTTACAGAACTGGAGGAAGATGTGCTTGTAAAACCGGATCTGGATACAGCATGGTATCAGAAGCTGAAAAAAATATGGGAAGAAACAGAAGGACAAGTTCTGATGTACCAGGAAAAGCTGGCACTTCTTCCGTTTCACCAGATCAGCAACGGAAAGACAAGAAGTGGAAAGGAAGTACTTGGAAGTGAAGAGTACCCTTATTTGCAGGCAAAGGATTGTGAAAAGGATATAGGAGCGGACAATCAGATGCAGACGCAGATTTTAGAAGTGGCCGGTGTGCAGATTATTTCCAAGGACAGCTCAGGCTATGTGACAGAAGTGAAGGTTGGAGAGGAAACATGCAGTGGAGACAGTTTCCGTGATACATATAAACTTCCATCCAGTTGTTTTGAGGTACAGGAGTTTGATGGAAAAACACGCGTCATCACGAGAGGTGTGGGACATGGTCTGGGAATGAGCCAGTATACAGCAAATGAAATGGCGAAAGAGGGCAAAACGTATCAGGAGATTCTGCAATATTTTTTTGAAGGGACGGAAATCAAAGAGGTTACAGAAATTTTGTGGAATATAGAATAAGGGAATCACTTTCTGGCAAAAATAAGTCCAGAGGTGATAAATATGAATAAAGAGCAAGAAGTTTCACGACGTGAAAAGGGTGCGGCCGTTGGATTGGTGATCTGTTTTGTTGCAATGATTGCAATTGTGGGAATGATCACATTTAGTCAATATCAGAGAAATACCAGAGAGCAGCAGCTTGCAGAGGCGGAAACAACAGAAAATGAACAGGCAAAAGAGAACACAATGGTAGAAGAGGAACCGGCACAGATTACAAATACGGATACGATCCAGGCAGAAATTGAGAAGAATTCTGTCGCAGAAGCGGAAGACATTGTAAATGAGACTCTTCCAACTTCGCAAAGTACATTATCATTTACAGCAAATGATGCGTTGGCATGGCCTTTGGACGGAAATGTATTGATGGGATATAGCATGGACAAGACGGTTTATTTTGCAACTTTAGATCAGTATAAGTACAATCCCGCAATTATCATCGGCGGAGAAGTCGGGGATGAAGTAGTGGCAGCGGCAGACGCAGAGGTGGAATCGATCAAAGTAGATGCACAGACAGGAACCACGATCACGATGAACCTTGGCAACGGATATCAGATTGTCTATGGACAGTTGAAAGAGGTAAGCCTTCAGGAAGGAGACCGCGTGGCAAAAGGAGAGTTAGTAGGCTATTTGAGCGAACCAACGAAGTATTACAGCGTAGAAGGACCAAACCTTTATTTTCAGGTGCTGAAAGATGGAGAGCCTGTCAATCCGATGGAATATATGGAGGCGTAATTTGCGGCTATTTTTCATATCTGAAATACAATGTTTGATTTATAAGCGTGTTTCACAAATAAGTGAAACGCGCTTATTTTATCACAATTTTCAGTCACAAGACTTTGTACAAAATTGGTAAATTACGCTTGTTTTGGATCGTTGTAAAAGGATAGATTTTGTGGCAGAATGGAGGAAGTGAAAAAGTTTAGAAGGATAGTAGTTGGAATATGAATTATACATATATTTTGGAATGTAAGGATGGCACGTATTATACGGGCTGGACAAATAATCTTGAAAAGCGTTTGAAAGATCATAACGATGGCAAGGGGGCAAAGTATACCAAGCCAAGACTCCCGGTTGTGTTGGCGTATTATGAAACGTTTGAGACGAAAGAAGAAGCCATGCGAAGAGAGTATGCGATAAAACAAATGACAAGAAAAGAGAAGGAAAAATTGATAGGAAATCATTCGTAAAGCTATTTCACAATTTTTCCACATTTTTATCAAAAAGAAATCACAGAATCAACATAAAGTTTTCGATTTTCCCTCATAAAATAGAGAAATAATGTAAATCGTCAAGGAGGGAAAACATTGATCGAAGTAAAAAATCTTGTGAAGAAATACGGCAAGCATGTAGCCGTAGATCATTTAAATTTTACAATCGAAAAAGGTAAGATTTATGGTTTTTTAGGGCCAAACGGTGCAGGAAAATCTACAACCATGAATATCATGACAGGCTATCTGGGAGCTACAGAAGGAGAAGTGCTGATCAACGGTCATAATATTTTGGAAGAACCTGAAATGGCAAAAAGAAGCATTGGTTATCTCCCGGAAATGCCGCCGCTTTATACAGAGATGACAGTACTGGAATACCTTACGTTCTCAGCAGAGTTAAAGAAGATTCTGAAAGAAGACAGAGAAAACGAGATCCAGGAAGTCATGAAGCTGGCAAAATTAGAAGATGTAGAAAAACATCTGATCAAAAATTTATCGAAAGGGTATAAGCAGCGTGTGGGACTTGCACAGGCAATGCTTGGATTTCCAGAAATCATTATTCTGGATGAGCCGACAGTTGGTCTTGACCCAAAACAGATTATCGAAATCCGTGAGCTGATCCGAAATCTTTCCAAACAGCATACAGTCATTTTAAGTTCGCATATTCTGGCAGAAGTACGAGAAGTATGTGACTATATTATGATCATTTCCAAAGGGAAATTAGTTGCCAGCGATACGCCAGAGAATCTGGAATGTCTGATGGCCGGAAATGATACGATCGAACTGGAAGTTCGTGCAAAAGACAATGAAGTTCTTGAAATCCTGAATACTATCAAGTCAGTATCAGAATGGAGCTGCAAAGAAAACGCAGATGGAAATCTGGATGTAGAAATCAAAGTAAAGAATCAAGAAGATATCCGAGAAGCGTTGTTCTATGCATTTGCCAAGGCAAACCGTCCTATCTTAGGTATGCGCAAGACAAAAGTTTCATTGGAACAAGTATTCTTAGAACTGACGGAAGGAGAAGCAGAAGATGTTAGCAATTTATAAGAGAGAACTCAAATCTTATTTTCAGTCAATGATCGGATACGTATTTATTGCATTTTTGGCATTGTTCGTGGGAATCTATTTTCTCGCATATAACTTAAATGGTGGATATCCATATTTTGCGTACGCGCTTTACAGTGTATTGTTTATTTTTATCGTTGCAGTCCCAATTCTGACTATGAAATGTTTTGCAGAAGAAAGAAAAAGCAAGACTGACCAGCTTCTTCTTACTTCACCAGTGAGCCTTACTGGAATCGTAGTAGGAAAATATCTCGCGATGGTGACTGTATTTTTAATCCCGATCCTTTTATTTTGTTTTTATCCACTGGTAATCAAATTAAATGGAACAGCCTACCTTAAAGTGGACTATGCTGCACTTTTTGTGTTTTTCTTATTAGGCTGTGTATATATCTCAGTTGGGATGTTCATTTCATCTCTTACAGAAAGCCAGATTATTTCTGCGATTGGAACATTTGCGGTACTGGTAATTATGTATATGTGGGGATCCTTCCTTACACTTTTGCCAAGCAACACGGTAGGAAGTTTCTTATCAGAATGGCTGGGTAAACTGGATCTGACAGGAATTCTCGCAGATGTTCTTGCCAGCAGTATACTAAATGTAAATGGAATCATCTTATATTTATCATTTATCTTTGTGTTTGTATTTTTGACAATTCAATCAATCCAGAAACGTCGTTGGAGTTAGGAGGACCTTATGATGAATAAAATAAAAGAAATTTTCAAACGCCCACAACTCCGTTACGGTACATACAGTACAGCTATCACAGCAGTTGTAATCGGGATTGTGATCGTAATCAATATGATTGCCGGAAAATTTTCTGGCACGATCGGAAGTATCGATCTGAGTGATAACAAGTTATATGAAATCACAGATACAAGCAAGACATTCTTAAAAGAACTGGACAAAGAGATCACGATCCGTGTATTTGCAGATGAAGACTCCATGGATGAACGTATTAGCACATTTGTAAAGAAATATGCGGCTCTTTCTAACAAGGTTTCTGTAGAATGGATCGATCCAGTATTACATCCATCTACAGTAGAAGAATATGGAGCAGAGTCAGATACGATCGTAGTATCTTGTGAAGAAACAGAAAAACAGGAAACAATCTATTTCTCAGATATTATTACATATGATTATTCTTCTTATTATACAAGTGGTTATGTTACAGAAAGTGAATTTGACGCAGAGGGACAGCTTACAAGTGCAATCAACACTGTAACAAATGAAATAGAGAAAAAAGTATACCGCACATCAGGTCATGGGGAATCTTCTTTCTCAAGTACGATCAACGATCTGTTTGGTAAATCTAATTTTACAATTACAGAGTTAAATACATTAATGAGCGGTGAAATTCCAGAAGACTGCGACCTGTTGATCAGTTATGCGCCAACAACTGATTTTACAGAAGATGAAAAGAATATGATTTCTGAGTATATACAAAATGGCGGAGATGTATTTTTGATCCTTGGCAGTACACAAAATGAGACACCAAACTTAGATGCGCTTATGCTGGAATATGGTATGCAAAGAGCAGAAGGCTATATTGCTGATACAGAAAGATGCTATCAGGGAAATTATTATTATATCTTCCCAACCCTTTCTTTAAGCGGAGATCTGGCAAATGGAATGTCGACACAAATGGTATTACTTGTAGATGCTCTTGGAATGACTGAGACAGATCCAGCCAGAGATACGATTTCTTTAAGTACGTTTATGAAGACATCAAGCAGTGGATATGCAGTGGATGGAGAAGATGCAGTACAAGGAACGTATATCCTTGGAGCAACAGCAACAGAAAATGAAGGTCAGTTTACTGTGCTCACAGCGGCTTCCTTGATCGATTCATCGATTACGGATTATTTTACAACATTAGAAAATACAACACTGTTCATGAATGCAGTGACAAATCATTTTGAAGATGTGGAAAATATTTCGATTGAAGCGAAGAGCCTTGCAATGACATACAATACAGTGCAATATGCAGGTGCATTTGGAATCTTATTTATCTTTGGTATTCCGATCATTGTACTTGGATATGGATTGGTAAAATGGCTGAGACGTAGAAAAGCGTAGGAGGAGCTTATGAAGAAAAAGAAAACAATTCCTGTGCTTCTGGTTGTTTTGCTGGTATTGATCGGCTGCTATTTTATGATTGAAGATATGCAGGAAAAGAAGGCGGCAGAGGAAGCGGACAGCACAACGTATGTTACAAAAATAGATGATCTTGTATCAATGAAATATGGTACTTCGGATACAAATACAATGTCCTTTGTGAAGAAAGATGACGTGTGGTATTATGAAGCAGATGAAACAATTTCGCTGGATCAAAGTTCTATAGAGTCTATGGTAAGTGTATTTTCCAATCTTGCAGCAGTGCGTGTTCTGGAAGAGCCAGATGCCTTAGAAGATTATGGTCTGGAAGAGGCGAAATACACATTGACGTTAGAGGATGCTTCAGGAAATGTGACTACGGTATATGTAGGAGATGCCGTAGATGGCAATTACTATGTAACAGTAAATGAAAAAGAAGTAGTATATACTGTTGGAAGCAGTATTGTAAGTTCAATGCAGTTTGAAATTGAATCATTGGAAGCTGTAGAAGAAGAGACAACAGATACTGAGGATACATCTGGTACAGAAGAATAGAGTGTAAAATGAAAATCGCTGTAGGTTTGGAAGATACCTACAGCGATTTTTAAGTGAGAGTCTATTTAAAAGTATTACATTACAAAAACATACATTACAATGAAGTGGCACATGCTTCCGCCCATCACAAACAGATGGAAAATCTCATGAGAACCGAAATTCTTGTGTCTGTTATTGAAGATTGGAAGTTTCAATGCATAAATAACACCGCCGATCGTATAGATGATGCCGCCTGCCAGGAGCCATCCAAATGCTGCTGGCTGCAATGCGTTTAAGATGTTGGTAAATGCAAGTACACAAGTCCATCCCATTCCGATATAGAGTACAGATGAAAACCATTTTGGACAGTTTACCCAGAATGCTTTGATCGCAATTCCTATGATTGCAAAACTCCAAACAATACCAAGTAAGATGTATCCCAAAGGTTTTTCCAAAACCAACAGACAGATTGGTGTATAGCTTCCTGCGATCAATACAGAAATCATCATATGGTCAAACTTTTTCAGACGGCGGTTCACCTTTTCTGAAATGTCAAATGTATGATACATTGTGCTTGCTGCATATAATAAAATCATGCTTGCGATATAAATCACCGCTGAAAATAAGTAAACTCTGCTAGGTTCCTGTGCTGCTTTAAATAGCAACGGAATGCCGGCAAATATGGCCATCAGCATACCGATAAAATGTGTAATTGCGCTTCCTGGATCTTTGATTCCCTTTTTATTCATATATGTCACCCCTTAAATTGATTTTAAACTACCGATAATTCGATATGTAGTTTTTAAAACTACATTAAGTATATGCATATACTACAATAAAAATACCAGGAATGCAAGTACAAATTAATATAAATCGATTTTCTTGCCACAGATCGTAATCGCGTTGACGCTGTCTGCATCAATTGCATTTCCAAATTCGCTCACATCGATATAGGAATCGATAAACATGCCGTTGTGAACACCACTGCCGCTTTCAGATTCCAGGACAAGCATCGTACCGTCTGAAAAATAAAGAGTTTCTAATAGGTTTCCAGGATGTTCTTTTTGTCGATCCTGAGGCAGACGGAATGCTTCGAGACGGACAGAAATAGGAGAAATCTCAACTTCGGTGAGATAGTAAGTCACGCCGTTGGACTCAATTTTTTCAAACATGCGGTATGTTTTCATGTTTGATCTGTAATTGAATTTCCAGTTGAGGGTCCATGTTCCAGGACAAAGGAGTTCTCGCTCTGGTGCATTTTCATCTTCATCCAGATCATGATAGAGGTACAAATCGGTAAATTGAAGAGAAATCTTGCAGCGGTTTAAATTTTCGCAATTGGAAATGGAGATCAAAAAGCCAAGTTTTCCATCTTTTATAAATGAGGTATAGACCATCCCATAGCCACTTTCTAAAGGATCAATATCAAGTGTATGGTCATCGGATAAAATGTAGTCTGTTTCTTCATTATAAGAAGCAGGAAGCGCATAATCGGTTTCAATGCGGATGTATGCGCTGTTTTTATCTCCGATAGAAGATACTGCGGTAATTTGAATCGGAGTCTCAGGAAAAACGGCATTTTTAGCAAGACTTTCCGGGCTGTAAACGGCAGTTTTTTGAATCTGAACTTCGCCGCCTTCTAGTTGAAGCGTGTCAGCGTCGCCGATCCCCATAAAATTAATCAATTGAATATCCCATTCGTTTTTTACGGCTGCCATTGCCGTAATGCCAAGCGCAAATAGCAGAACTGCCGCAAGTGCGAAAGTCAGCCATTTTCGGCGTTTCTGTTTTGGACGAAATGCTGTGACCTTCGGCCCGGTATTTTTCGTCTCTTCGTGTATAGACTGTAAGATACGTTCTTCTATGCGCCATTGTTGTGTAGGATCTAAAGAACCTTCGATTGGTACAGTTTCATCGGCATGAATGTCATGAATCAAATCGTCAAGATTATTCATAAAAAATTCCCCTTTCTGCTAGGTCTTTGCGAAGTTTATCTTTCCCGCGATACAGAATATTTTCAACCTGCTTGGTAGTAAGCGTCAGCAGGTTCGCAATATCGCGGATTCCATATCCATAAAAATATCGATATAAGAAAACACTTTTGTCTGGCTCTTTCATATTTTCCAGGCAAGTGTGTAAGATAGCTTCACATTGCTTTCTTTCGAGTTCATTTTCCAGATTGTATGTTGAGGGCAATTCCAGCGAAAGTTCTTCTAGAGAGAAGATGTCGGCTTTCTTTTGCTTACGTCGCATGTCGCGTGATATATTTCGAGCGATCGCATATAGATAACTTTTTAAAGAATAACGCTGGTTCAATTCAAAACTGTTTCGTTGTTTCCAAAAACGAATAAAGGTATCTGCAATGGCTTCTTCTATATCATGTTCAGGACAGTCATATAAGAAATTACGGCAGATCGTTGCAACCGCACCGCCGTATAGATTCATCATAAGGTGAACGCCCTGTTCTGGATTCTTTTTGAGTGTGTTAAGTATTTCCTGATCAGTCATAATGGAAGTCCTCCCTTCTTAACTTACTATACGATAGAAATGAAAAAAACACTCCAAAAGTCGAAGTGTTTTTTGAAAATTATTTTAAATCGATGACTTTAACACCTGAGATCTCTTTTTTTGTTTTCCAAATAAGAGAAAAGACGCCGAGAGCTGCAAATAATAAACCAATTACAATATTACCAGCCACTGCACTTACGTATTCAGAATCAGCGAGCAAGATCAGCAGAAGGATAGGCATATCAGAAAGTGCGAATCCGACAAGTTCTCCGCTATTGATCATATTAATAAGAAGGAACGTCTCTCCAAGAACTGTTCCAAAAACAACTCCAAATACGACAGCAATCAGTAAGATGGCGATCTTGCCTTTCCCTTGCTTGCCGTGGAATAGGTTGTATGCTTTTTCCACGAGCCATCCGATGATGAAACCTACAATTGCCGCTACATAACCCAGGCAAAGAACGATCGCCCAGAGAACAGCACCCAGTGCGGAACCTAAGAGTGCGCCAAGGAATCCTTTAATATAAGAACCAGTATCTTCGTTTTTGCGTGTTTCTTCTTCCTGTGCGATCGATGCTTCCACTCTTTGTGCACATCCTGCATGAAAATGAAATGCTGCGCCATTGATCAGTTTCCATTGTCCGGCTTCAATCTCACAGCCACATTCAGTACAGATATTTGTCTTTGTTGCTTCATGAGCGTCCAGCAATGGATAAAAATAATCGATAAAAGCGTTCAGTTTTTTCATGGTTCCAGGGTTATCAAAAAATATAATATCAATACAATTCTCTGAAAATGAAATTTCCTGAACACGGAATTCCTTGTTTAGATTCTTTTCTCCAAGTAATGTCTGCAAGTGTTGCTGTGCCTGTGGTTCTAAAAATGTTGTCGTAATCTGAATGCGTTTGTATCCAGAACCTTCTGATAATGTTGTTGAATAGCCAAACATATCTCCATATGCGACACCTCGGTCTATACGCATGTTATGCGTTTTCGCTAATTTTTTTAATGCGCTGCCTACCATGTAGCCAATCCCCCTTTTTCTTTCGTAATAACGGAATTTTATCATATTGTTTTGCAAAATAAAAGAGGTATCCTTAGTGATATGCCCCCTGTCTACTTGACAGGGGGCATATCACTAAGGATACCTCTTCAATACTGATAAATCTTAGTAATTTTCAACTTTTCTTTCAAAGTGTGCCTTTGGATGTGCACATGCTGGACAAACTTCTGGAGCTTCATCGCCTACGTGGATGTAACCACAGTTGTTACATTTCCATCCAAGAGGAGCATCTCCTTTGAATGTAGTTTCGTTTCTGAAGCTTTCTAATAATTTGAGGTAGCGTTTTTCATGAGCTGCTTCTACACTTGCAACTAATTCGAATTTTTTAGCTAATTCTTCAAAACCTTCTTCTCTTGCTTCTTGAGCCATACGAGCGTACATGCTTGTCCATTCTTCGTTTTCACCAGCAGCAGCGTCTACTAAGTTTTCTTCTACACTACCAATGCCGTGGAATTCTTTGAACCACATTTTTGCATGTTCTTTTTCTTGGTTTGCTGTTTCTTCAAAAATGTTAGCCATTTGAACGAAACCTGCTTTTTTAGCAGCAGAAGCGTAATATGTGTATTTATTACGTGCCTGAGATTCTCCTGCGAATGCTTCCATTAAGTTTTTTCCTGTTTTTGTACCTGCGTATTTAGACATTTGACAATCCTCCTATTTTGTAGCAGTTATCAAAATACGGACCAGATAACTGCTGATTAATAATAGTAATTATTACTGATATAAATATAACAGATAAGGAGGATTCTGTCAATGGTTTATATGAGAATTATCTTGATTGAATAAGTTCTGCGGTATAGTTGTGCAGTTTTTCAGCATTGGCCTTGTTGAAAGTTGCCATATTTAAATCTACTTTTTTGTTGAGTTTGTATGCAGACAGGCCGGTCTGTGTGGTGTTGGAAATATTGTTGTTGATAATCTCTACGATTTCATCTACATCTTTTCCTAGAAATTTGTAATATAGATTCATGGTAAATCGCATCAATGGATTGTCTCCATCCATTTTTTCTGCGCCCGAAGTGCGGGCTGCCATCGGATTGAACAGGATATATTTGATTTTATGCGAATGATCTGTTTCACAGAACCAGACACCAAGCAGGTCGTTTAGGCGGCTGCCATGGAATTGTGCTTTTTGTCCATCATAATTTTTCTTCATTTGCAGATCGTCCCAAGAAACAGCACTGTTCATGCCAGGAGCTGCCACATTTACAATGATTGGATCAGGGGATTTTTCAAGCAAGTTTTTCAGTTGATAGCAAAGAATATATCTGCTCAAATAATATAATGAAAATGTGAATTCGATCCCATCTTTTGTTTCTATATAAGAAGGCTGAGCTTTTAAAGATGCTGCACATAATATCAAAGCATCTAAAGAATCGGTTTGCTCAGAAACCAGTTTGATGACTCTGAGATTTTCTTCGATGAGGCTTAAGTCAGCCTTGATAAATGTTAATTTTCCCTTCGCAAGCTGGTTTGATTCTGCAAGGAGCGCTTGGCCTTTACTTTCAGAAGTACCTACTGCGAAAACATGATAGTTTTGTTTTAAATAAGAGAGAGCCATCCCTTTTCCGATGCCGTCTGTTCCACCTGTAATTAATACTGTATTCATAATTTCATCTCCATTTCGTTTCTTTATCTGGTATTATAATGGAAAAGGCTTCACAAAAGAAAGTACGCAAAAAAAGCAAAGCTACTTTATAAAAGTAAAGTAGAGATGATAGAGAAGGGGGAAGTAAGCATGAATCCGACGGATGATAAAGTATGTGTAGAAGCAATTCGCAGAACAATGCAGATTTTTGGTGGGAAATGGACCTTTCTGGTTATGGGAGAATTGTACGAAGGAGCAAAACGGTTTAATCAATTAAATCGGAGCATTGGGTGCAGCACGAAATCTCTGGCAGATACATTAAAAGTATTGGAAGAGAATCAAGTAATAGAAAGGACTGTATTGCCGACAAAGCCGGTTATGATTGAATATTCATTGACAGAAAAAGGAATGGATTTTCAAGCGGTCTTTTTAGAGATGAGAAAATGGGGAGAAAAGTGGCTGGTGTAAAAACATAGTTATATGAATAAAGAAAGGGTGTATTAGATTTTTCTAATACACCCAATATTGTTTGAAATAGACTGAAATATTCAAGATTTTTCGGATTAGCCGAAGTATCTCTTAAGTAATCCTTCGAATGCTTTTCCGTGTCTAGCTTCATCACGAGCCATTTCGTGTACTGTGTCATGAATTGCATCAAGGTTTTGTTCTTTTGCACGTTTTGCGAGATCGAATTTACCAGCTGTTGCACCGTTTTCAGCGTCAATTCTCATTTCGAGATTTTTCTTTGTGCTGTCTGTTACAACTTCGCCTAATAATTCAGCAAATTTAGCAGCGTGTTCTGCTTCTTCCCAAGCAGCTTTTTCCCAGTATAAACCGATTTCTGGATATCCTTCTCTATGAGCTACTCTAGCCATAGCAAGATACATACCTACTTCTGAACATTCACCTTCAAAGTTTGCTCTAAGGTCTGCGATGATATCTTCGCTAACACCTTTAGCAACGCCTACAACGTGTTCAGCAGCCCATTCTCTTTCACCTTTTTGTTCAGCAAATTTTTCAGCTGGAACCTTACATACTGGACATTGTGCTGGAGCCTCATTTCCTTCATGAACATAACCACATACTGTACATACAAATTTTTTCATAATCTTAATCTCCTTTATAAATATATAT
>CAZUVY010000071.1:0-13773 GCA_964623905.1 uncultured Faecalimonas sp. | reverse complement strand
ATTTTAGCCTATGAAGAGTGTGTTGGTTTGTATATATGGCAGTTTTGTGATGTAAGGGTTAGTCGGATTTCATGGGCAATCCGCAGACCAAAGAGCAGAAATAATAAAGGAATTGTGGATGAATACAGACGTCCGAAGCTTGCTTATGAAGTTGTCCGAAAGTTATTTCGTGAGATTCCGAATTACAAGGAATAAAGTGTCAAGTAAAACGTCGATATATCAGAGGTTTTGATATATCGGCGTTTTGATGTTGTGTAAAAAGATAATCATATGCTTGGGCATTAAAAATCCAAGATATCTTTAACTACTTCTACAGAAATCATACATTTAGCTGCAATTGTTTCATAATCCGTACCATCTGCATTCATGCGAAGAACCATTTTAGCCAAGTGGAGTCCCTTTTCTTCACCTAAACGCAACCCATCTTCTTTAGAGTTTTGTTTGATTATATCGATTCGATCTTGTAAAATTTCCATCACAGCATCGCACATGTTTTCATCCTCCTGAAATTTTTTTTATTTGTACGCATAATGATATCCATAACAGAAGTATAGTAGAATTAGATACCATTCGGAAAGATTTTAATTGGAATAGAAAAATTACTCGAAATGGTTATGAAGAATATGAAAATCTGCTTTGTATAATTACATGCTGATAGAAAAGAACGATTAGTTCTTGGGAAGATTATAGTTTAAAATAGAAAAAGCGTCAAGAAAAATCGTTCGACAAAAAGGAATATATTTTGTCGAAAAAAAGAATATAATGATGAAGAAACTTTTAAAAAAAGGGATATTTTGTAAGGAATAAACGTCTAATCTATGTAAATAAAAATTGCTGGCCGGCAAAGAAAGGACGAGGATTTATGACAAAGGAAAAACTTGGGGAACTGATTTTAAAATCAGAACGACAGCTTTACTCGACAGCAAAAAGCATTCTTTGTGATGATCAGGATTGCGCAGATGCCATTTCGGAGACCATTGTAAAAGCGTTTTCGAAACTTCATACTTTACGGGCGGACAGATATGCAAAAACCTGGCTGATTCGGATTTTACTGAATGAATGTTACAGCATTTTGCGAAAGCAGAGCAAACAGGTTTCGGTAGAAAATATACAGGCGTATCTGGAAAATTCTGTGGACAAAATGATGCAGGTGGATTTTGTAGAAAATCGGATGCAGATGGATTCAGATTACGAAGAATTGTATCAGGCATTAAGTGTGCTAAAGGATGAATTGCGTTTGCCGATGATTTTGTATTATATCGATGAGTATAGTATTAAAGAAATTGCACAGATTCTTGAAATATCGGAGGGTGCTGTACAGAAGCGGCTTGCCAGGGCGAGAGAAAAAATGAGGAGAACCTTACAGAGCAGGGAGGCATTTGTATGAGATTTGAAGAGATGAAATCCAATATCCCGGAAACACCGGCATTTATTCATGAAATGATTCAAAAAGAAGTGGAAAAACAAGTAAAACAGACAAAAGTTGTGGATATCCGTGCAGGAAAGAAATATAAAAAATGGAAAGCAGCAATGGTGGCTACGGCTTGTATGGCAATTACTTCAACTGCCATTTATGCAGGTGCACAGCTGTATCATATGCAGTTGGAAAAGAATGGTACTTATAGTGTGTCAACAAAAATTGGCGTGGAGGCAGAGTCTGTAAAATTGCCGAAGGAGCTCAATCGTATTGCGTTTGAAACAGCATATATTCCGGAGGGAATGGCATGGAGAGATGAATTTCATTTAGAATATGAAGAAACTCCTTGCACAGGCGGTTTTTCTTTTATGTCAGAAGTATTGGACGATAAGAATATGGATTTTGTAAAAGAAGATATTGGCGTGATTGAAAGTGAAGAAAGAACCTTTGGCGAATACGAGGGCGTTTATCTGCAATACCAAAATGCACCTTTTGACAAGAGAATTTATCTTCTTTGTCCGGAGCTTTATCGTATAATTACAATTTATATTGGAGATGATGTATCGAAAGAAGATGCATTAAAGGTGATAGAAAATCTTTCAATCATTGAAAAAGAAGAGACTTTTGAAACGGCAAGTGCCTATAAATGGAGTGATGAGAGCGAGCGTATGGAAGAGCAGGAGGAAGAAAGCATTTATACTGCAGCAGTAGGGGATTTGCCGGTATGGACAGTGGGAGAAACCTTTGACATGGGTGTGTCTGCGGAAGATGAAAATGGAAATGGCATAGACACTACAATTTCTGTTTGTGTAGATCATCTTTATGTGTCTGATAGTTTGGAAATGCTCAATGAGGCAAATGTTCCAGAAACCTGGATGGCGGCTGTAGGTGAAGACGGAACATTAAAAGATGCAAATTTGTATTATATCAAAAAAGGCGACGGTGTGGAAACGTTAGATGAAGTCGTAAAAGAGGGAACGGCTGCACAGAAAATGGTTTGTGCGGATGTGACTTATACAAACGAAACAGAGAAAAATCTTTTGCATATGTTATATATGGGCGCTCTTGTTTATCTGCAGCAGGAAAATGGTCTTTGGGAAATCTGGGAAGGTGACGCAGATGGTACATATGACGTTGTGAAAAGTGACGGAGTAGATTGTCTGCAGAGTATGGAATATTTCGATGTTTTTGAAAACTATGGAAACGGAGGAAATTATATTTCTTCTTTAAAAGCAGGAGAAAGTGTAACAGTACGAATGGCATGGATTGTGGAAGAAACAGAGTTGGATAAGATGTATCTGAATTTGACTGGAGAAGGTGCGTATTATGCAATTACGGAAGAGATGCTGAACACTGGTTTGGTGGATATCCGTTCTTAAAAAAGGTATGCAGTAAAAGGAGTCTTTGCGGCTCCTCTTACTTGCTTCATATCTGTAGGAATGTTGTAGGATAATTTATTTCTTTTGGAAGAGTGGTTTGGGAAGCCTTATTTTTGACATTGTATATATTTTTGAAAAAATTTGAAAAAAAATAAAAAAAGGTGTTGACATTTATTTGCTGTTATTATATACTATCAATTGTTCAAGGGAACAGCAAAAAGCACTGAGAACTGAATAACATGCGGGTGTAGTTCAATGGTAGAACACCAGCCTTCCAAGCTGGATACGTGGGTTCGATTCCCATCACCCGCTTTTTTGCTGTCTAAAAATAAATGGGGGATTTGTTTGATTTTATCTACTTACGAATTCGTTGCTTATTATCCTCTGCTTCAATGCTCCACTGCATTCAACTTCATCTGGTATCTGTAAGCAAAAAAGGATGCTTGCCGTGAGAGGCTCGCATCCATTTTTTAACATCTACACGATGAATTTTCAATTGTTCCGCTTAAACTTCAGCTTCGGATAAGAAGCAACGAATTCTGTATGCAGCTAAGATAAACAAATAAAAAAAGGCGCTGCGCGCCAAAGTTTGTTGGCTTAGGCGAGGGTGAATTGCTTGGGTGAGTATAAAAAAGTTTCCAATGGAGAAGACAAGCTCATTCTCACTTTATGAAAAAAGTATATGACGAGATACCAGTTTTAAGAAAGACAGGTATCCTGATCTTCAATTCTTATGTCAGTACACATCGCACAATTGCACCGCCATACAAACTACCATGCAAAACAAAAATAGTTTCCAGAACCCTACTTTTTCTGTATAGAAACTGCATTTTTATATTGACATTTTTCCCCTGGGTATATATGGAATTTCGCAAATCCGCTGCCCAAAAAGCTTGCTTAAAAAGACTCAAAATAGTCAGATTGGACGTATGTATAAAAACAAGTGAATGCTACCGTCACTTTTACCGAATTCATGGGCAGTATTAGTTCCTTTTTTTACATTTGGAAAAAACACATCGTTTAGAGCTATTTTTAGCAAGTTTTTTTGGCAGTGAACTTGAAAAATACGATATATACCCAGGGTATTTCTTACAAGCTATACTTTTCCCGCATATGCCCATGCGATTTACAGCAAGCTATACTTTTTCTTATTTTGTCAACACTTCAACCCCTGTCTCAGTAACCAGTACCATATATTCAATTTGAGCTGACAGACCATCGTCTTCTGTATAAACGGTCCATCCGTTATCTTCATCAATAAAGAAATCAGGACTGCCTTCGTTGATCATAGGTTCAATTGTAAACATCAGACCAGGAACTAAAACCATCTCTGTGCCTTTTTGAGTGACGTAACTTACAAAAGGTTCTTCGTGAAATTCAAGTCCAATACCGTGTCCGCCGATATCTTCCACAACAGAGTAACCATTTGTCTTGGCATGACTATTGATCGCATCAGCAATATCGCCCAGATATCCCCATGGTTTTGCAGCAGCAAGTCCACGTTCTACACATTCTTCAGTAACTCGGAGAAGTCTTTTTGCGTGATCAGGAATTTCCCCAATCGCGAACATGCGGGAAGCATCAGAATAGTATCCGTTCAAAATTGTGGAAACATCTACATTAATAATATCTCCATCTTGGAGAATAATATTCTCATCAGGGATTCCATGACAAATTTCGTTGTTAATTGAAGTGCATACACTTTTTGGGAAGCCTTCGTATCCAAGTGGAGCCGGAATTCCTCCGTGTGCAATTGTGTAATCATATACAAGTTTATCGATATCTGCTGTACTCATACCAGATTTAATATGTTTTGCAACATGATCCAAAACAGCGGTATTCAGTGCGGCGCTTTTTTTGATTTCTTCGATTTGTTCCGATGTTTTTAAAAGGCTCTTGTCAGGAACGATCTTTCCCTGTGCTGCAAGAAGCCAGAGTTTATGTTCAAGCGACATTTTTTTCATGGTAAAATCTCCTTTTTCTTTGTTATTCCTATATAGTATAGCTTATTTTTTTGTTGTTAGCACTTAAAAAATAGGATATAATCTACATGAAGGACAGACAAAATATGCAGAACCCTAGAAAGGACGGATGGATATGTTAAGAATCGGGATGCTTACAAGTGGTGGAGACTGTCAGGCATTGAATGCAGCGATGCGTGGAGTAGTAAAAGGAATTACTGCAAATAACCGAGAAGTAGAAATCTATGGCTTCAAAGATGGATACAAAGGATTAATCTATAGTGACTTTTCAATGTTGACATCCAGAGACTTTTCGGGTATCTTGACTGTTGGTGGTACAATCTTAGGAACATCAAGACAACCGTTTAAATTGATGAGAACACCTGATAAAAATGGCTTAGATAAAGTAGAAGCAATGAAGCACACATATCACAAGCTGAATTTAGATTGCCTGATTGTGTTGGGCGGCAATGGAACACATAAGACTGCCAATCTGCTTCGTGAAGAAGGCTTAAATGTGATTACCCTTCCAAAAACGATTGATAATGATCTTTGGGGTACAGACATGACATTCGGATTCCAGAGTGCTGTTGATATTGCGACGAACACGATTGACTGCATTCATACAACTGCAACTTCTCATAGTCGTGTATTCATTGTAGAAATCATGGGACACAGAGTAGGATGGGTTGCACTCCATGCAGGTATTGCAGGTGGGGCAGATATTATCTTACTTCCAGAAATACCATATGATTTGGAAGTGATTTCTGAAGCGATTAAGAACCGTACAAAAGCAGGAAAGCAGTTTACCATTATTGCAGTAGCAGAAGGGGCTATTTCCAAAGAAGATGCAAAGCTTTCTAAGAAGGAGTACAAGAAAAAATTAGAAAAAAGAAAGTATCCTTCTATTGCATATGAACTTGCTGAGCAGATTCAAGAGAAAACGGATCAGGAAGTACGTATTACTATCCCAGGGCATATGCAAAGAGGTGGTTCTCCTTGTCCATACGACAGAGTGCTTTCGACAAGACTTGGAGCGGCAGCAGCAGAATTAATTCTAAATAAAGAATACGGATATATGGTTGGGATCAAGAATGGAGAGACTGTGAAAGTTCCACTGGAGGAAGTGGCTGGGAAGCTTAAATATGTAAATCCTAACGCTAAGATTATTAAAGAAGCGGAATTGACAGGAATCAGCTTTGGAAATAAACAGACAAAATAAATTATAATATAGAATAAAAATATAGGGAGTCGTCAAAAGACGGCTCTCTACTTAAGAATAGAAGATTGAAAAAAATAGACAATATAGGAAAGGATGATTGCGTTATGTCATATATGGCCTTATATCGCAAGTTCCGTCCGGGCGGTTTCGATGAAGTCAAAGGACAGGACCATATCAGCAAAACATTACAAAATCAAATAAAGGCAAATCGTATCGGACACGCATATCTTTTCTGTGGAACCAGAGGGACGGGGAAAACTTCCGTAGCGAAGATATTTGCAAAGGCAGTAAATTGTCAGAATCCTGTGGATGGAAGTCCATGTGGTGAATGCGAGATGTGCCGTGCAATCAGTGAAGGACGCTCTATGAATGTGATTGAAATTGATGCTGCGTCCAACAATGGTGTAGACAATATTCGTGAGATTCGTGAAGAAGTTGCTTATCGTCCTACAGAGGGGAAATATAAAGTATATATCATCGATGAAGTGCATATGCTTTCCATTGGTGCATTTAATGCTTTATTAAAAACCTTGGAAGAACCGCCAGAATATGTTATATTTATTTTGGCAACGACTGAATCGCATAAGATTCCGATTACGATTCTTTCCAGATGCCAGAGATATGATTTTAAGAGAATTTCGATTGATACGATCTCGGCACGTTTGATGGATCTGATGGACCGTGAACAAGTGGAAGTGGAAGAAAAAGCGATTCGTTATATCGCAAAAGCTGCCGATGGTTCTATGCGAGATGCATTGAGTCTTTTGGATCAATGTATTGCATTTTATCTTGGACAAAAACTGACTTATGATCACGTACTGGAAGTGCTTGGGGCTGTGGACACAGAAGTCTTCAGCAGATTACTGAGAGAGATCATCAGCCGTGATGTGGTGAAAGTCCTGAAAAGCGTAGAAGAACTCGTGATGCAGGGCAGAGAGCTTGGACAGCTTACAACAGATTTTACTTGGTATTTAAGAAACTTGCTTCTTGTGAAAAGTTCTGATAATATGGAGGACGTACTAGATGTTTCCAGTGAGAATCTGGCACAGTTAAAAGAAGAAGCTCAGATGATAGAGAATGATACCTTGATTCGATATATTCGTATTTTTTCGGAATTGTCGAATCAGTTGAAGTATGCAACACAAAAGAGAGTATTGCTGGAAGTAGCAATGATCAAACTTTGTAAACCAGCTATGGAAGTCAGTCAGGACAGCCTGCTGGACCGTATTCGTGCGATTGAACAGCAGCTAGAGAATGGCTATACGGGACCTGCGAAGGAAGTGGTATATGTGGAGCGAGGCGAAGCTGCAAAAGAACCTGCTCCAAAGTTGGAACTTCCAAAAGCATTACATGAAGATGTAAGAGCTGTAGCGAAAAATTTCAGAGCGATCGCAAATCAGGCGTCACCGATGGTACGCAGTTATCTGAAGTTAGCAAAGTTAAGTGTTGGAAATCAGGATCAGCTTCTGATCGTTTTACCGGATGAGGTAAGCGCAGGGGTAGTTGGAAATGCTGGTCATAAAGAAGAGATACAGCGGCTCATTGAAGATAAGATTGGCAAGACTGTTGAGATAGAGGTGCGTCATATAGAAGAAGGACGCAGATTTGAAGACAGTTTTGTTGATATAGAAAAAGTAGTGCATATGGAATTAACAATAGACGAATAGAAAGTAGGAGGGCAGCCTTATGGCAAAACGTGGAGGATTTCCAGGCGGAGCAATGCCAGGAAACATGGCAAATTTAATGAAACAGGCACAAAAGATGCAAAAGCAGATGGAAGAGCAGGCAAAGGAAATGGAGACAAAAGAATTTACTGCTACATCTGGCGGTGGTGCAGTTGAAGTAACTGTATCTGGAAAAAGAGAAGTTTTAAAAGTAAAACTGGATCAGGAAGTAGTAGACCCAGATGATGTTGAAATGTTAGAAGACCTGATCGTGGCTGCTACAAATGAAGCACTTCGTAAAGTGGAAGAGGCATCTGCATCTGCAATGTCAAAATTGACAGGCGGAATGCCAGGAATGTTCTAGTTCCGACGGCATGTTTTGAATCTGGAACAGGAGTGTATGATGCATGGATTACTATAGTAGTCAAATCAGCAAACTGATAGAAGAATTATCAAGACTTCCGGGAATCGGTCCTAAGTCGGCGCAGCGTCTGGCGTTTCATATTGTAAATATGCCGGCAGAACAGGTGGAGAGACTGGCAAGTACGATGACGGAAGCCCGCAATAATATTCGTTATTGCAAGAAGTGTTTTACGTTGACGGATCAGGAAGTGTGTCCAATCTGCAGCAGTCAGAACAGAGATGAGAAGACGATCATGGTTGTAGAGACGACAAGGGACCTGGCGGCATACGAAAAGACAGGAAAATATCATGGAGTTTATCATGTACTTCATGGTGCGATATCTCCGATGCTGGGAATTGGCCCTGGGGATATTAAATTAAAAGAATTGATGGAACGACTTCAAGGGGATGTGGATGAAGTGATCATTGCTACAAATTCCAGCCTTGAAGGAGAGACAACAGCAATGTATATTAGTAAATTGATCAAACCAACAGGAATCAAGGTAAGCAGAATCGCAAGCGGTGTTCCGGTGGGAGGCGATTTAGAATATATTGACGAGGTAACATTGTTACGAGCCCTGGAAGGCCGTACAATTATATAAAAGAAATCAAAAGTGGCATAAATCAATAGGAGGACACTATGAACAAATTAGAATTGATGAAAATTGCAAATGAAGTTCGCAAAGGTGTTATTGTTGGAACATACAATGCAAAATCAGGACATCCAGGCGGATCTCTCTCAGCAGCAGACATTTTCACTTATTTATTTTTCGAAGAGTTAAACATTGATCCGGAAAATCCTAAAAAACCAGATCGAGATCGTTTTGTTTTATCAAAAGGACATACAGCTCCAGGATACTACTCAGCACTTGCTCTTAGAGGATTTTTCCCAATCGAAGATATGAAAAATTTGCGTAAAGTAGGATTCTATTTACAAGGACATCCTGATATGAAAGGGATCCCAGGGGTAGATATGTCAAGTGGTTCACTTGGACAAGGTGTATCAGCAGCAGTTGGTATGGCTATCTCAGCTAAGATTTCAAATGAAGATTATAGAGTATATACATTATTAGGCGATGGTGAAATTCAAGAAGGACAAGTTTGGGAAGCTGCAATGCTTGCCGGACACAGAAAGCTTGACAACCTTGTAGTGATCGTTGACAACAATGGTCTTCAGATTGATGGTGAAATCGAAAAAGTAAACTCACCATATCCAATCGACAAAAAGTTTGAAGCATTCAATTTCCATGTAATCAATGTAGATGGACATGATTTTGATCAATTAGAAGCAGCATTCAAAGAAGCAAGAACTGTAAAAGGAATGCCAACAGCAATTATCGCAAAGACAATCAAAGGTAAAAATGTATCATTCATGGAAAACAAGGCTTCTTGGCATGGAGTTGCTCCAAACGCAGAACAATATGCACAAGCAATGCAAGAATTAGAGGAAGTAGGTGAAGCATTATGTCAGATGTAAAAAGAATTGCTACTCGTGAAGGCTATGGTAATGCCTTAGCAGAATTAGGTGCTGAGCACGATAACGTTGTTGTATTAGATGCTGACCTTGCAGGATCTACAAAGACAGGAATCTTTGCAAAAGCATTCCCAGAACGCCACATCAACTGTGGTATCGCAGAAGGTAATATGATGTCAGTTGCAGCAGGGCTTGCAGCTACAGGTAAAGTTGCATTTGCAAGTTCATTTGCAATGTTTGCAGCAGGACGTGCTTACGAACAGATTCGTAACTCAATCGGTTATCCTGCATTAAATGTAAAAATCGGTGCTTCTCACGCAGGTATTTCTGTAGGAGAAGACGGCGCTACACATCAATGTAACGAAGATATCGCATTAATGCGTACAATTCCAGGTATGGTAATCATCAATCCTTCAGATGATGTAGAAGCAAGAGCAGCTGTAAAAGCAGCTTACGAACACGAAGGACCAGTATATCTTCGTCTTGGAAGACTTGCAGTACCTGTGATCAATGATCATCCAGGATACAAATTCGAACTTGGTAAAGGTGTTGTACTTCGCGAAGGTACAGACGTTACTATTTTTGCAACAGGTCTGGAAGTTGCAGAAGCAACAATCGCTGCAGATTTATTAGAAGCAGATGGTATCAGTGTAAACTTGATCAACATTCATACAATCAAACCAATCGATGAAGAACTTGTTGTTGCAGCAGCAAAAGCAACAGGAAAAGTTGTAACTGTAGAAGAACATTCTATCATTGGCGGTTTAGGAAGTGCTGTTTGTGATGTTTTATGTGCAAAAGCTCCAACAAAGATGATGAAGATCGGTATCAATGATGTTTATGGTGAATCAGGTCCAGCGTTAGAACTGATCAAGAGATATGGTTTAGATGGACAAAGCATTTACGAAAAAGTAAAAGCGTTTGTACAAGAATAATTGACAGAAGTGTCGAAAGAAGATTGAAAGAGTAGAGAAAATGTTTCTCTGCTCTTTTTTTGTCGGATATTTATTAGGATTGCCGACAGCATATGATAAAATCGGCGAATTTCATATGCTATCATAATGAAAAATATGCAGATGAGGTGAAATGAAATGAGAAGACAGCTTCCAAAAAATATCAGACAAATTGGCAATGTCAGTGATAGTACAAAAATCTATGTAGAAGACTATGTAGATACATTTTTCAATCAACTGTGTGATAAAGCAGACCAGACGGTAAAGGGTGCATTTCTGGTCGGTGAAGTAGTACAAGAAGAGGAAGAAAACTACATTTACGTTTACGGAGCAATTCGTATGAAAGAGATCCAGCAAAAAGGGAGAGATATACATATTAACGATTCTGTATGGAAAGATGCATGTGAGGTCTGCAAAGAGTTTTTTGGTGATGCAGAAATACTGGGATGGTTTCTTGCTGTAGCAGGTCAGCCGCTGGAGATCAATCCGAATATTTTAAAGGTACATCAAAAGCTATTTTCGCGTGAGAAAAGTATTTTTGTTATGAAAGATATAATAGAAAAAGAAGAAAAATATTTTGCCCACAAATATCGTGACCTGATGGAATGCGGCGGCCACTATATTTATTATGAAAAAAATGTGGAAATGCAGAATTATATGATTTCCATTCGAAAAAAAGTGGGGATGACTCCCAGTGAAATTATTGAGGATACAGTTACAAAAAATTTTAGAAGCGTAGTCCGGGAGAAAATGGGGAAGAATGAGCAGGCAGCGCACTCGCGCTTTACATATGCATTCAGCACATTCCTGATTCTGGTTATTTTAGTGATCGGAGTGACAATGATCAACAATTACGACAAGATGCAGGGAGTTCAGAAGTCAATAGACAATCTTACGGAAAATATAAAAAACAAGGATCAGGATGAAGCGATTGAAACGATAGGAGATATTATTACTGAAAATGATTCGAAAGAAGGAACCGATATAACAATAACAGATCAGCAGCAAAATGAGGCAGGAGATAATCTGGACTCAAACACAGAAAATGGAATCACGATCAATTCTGATGAAAGTGAAAAAACAGATGCGGACGTAGAAAGCGAAATATATATTGTTCAGAAAGGTGATACGCTCGCAACAATCAGCCAAAAAACGTATGGAGATGCAAATCATGTAGATGCAATTTGTAAAATGAATGGACTGGAGGATGGAAATCTGATTTACATCGGACAAAAATTATTATTACCATAGTATAAAAGTGTGATATACTAGTACACAAGAAAAATTCAGGTCAAAGGGACGATTTTATGAAACAATATTGGAAACAGATTTTAGTTGTTGTATTGGTCGTACTGATAGCAGCGATTGGTTTGTATTATGTTATGGATAATACGTCGTACAACACGGTTCAGGTTGATAAGACATATAGCAGTATTGGGACGGATAATGGGAATTACATACAATATTCAGATGGGATTTTGAAATATAGCAAAGATGGTGTTGCGATGCTCACAAAAGAGGGAACTCAGATCTGGAATCAGTCTTGTCAGATGACACATCCTGTGGTTGAAATCTGTGATGACACAGCGATTGTGGCGGATCAAGAGGGGACAAGTATCCTGGTATTTCAAAAAGATGGTTTAAAAGGGGAAATAAAGACGACAAGACCAATAGAAAAGGTGACGGTTTCAAGTCAGGGGATTGTAGGAGCTATTTTGCAGGATGGAGAAAATCCGCAGGTGGTGTGTTATGATGCAAAAGGAAATGTTCTGGTGCAGCATAAGGCAACACTGGACAAGACAGGATATCCTATGGATCTTGCCATTTCCAAAGATGGGAACGTGCTTCTGGTTTCCTATCTTTTCATTGACGGTAATGTGATGCAGACAAAAGCGGTTTATTACAACTTCGGAGAAAGCGGTAAAGATAAGGACAATCATCAGGTGGCACAAGGCGAATATTCGGACGTGATGGTTCCGACAACAGCTTTTCTGGATGAAGATACTTCGCTTTTAGTATCTGATAGTTCTTTTATTCTTTATCAGGGGCTGAATGAGCCAAAACAAGTGAAAGAAGTTCAGCTAGACAAAGAAATCAAAAGCGTGGCATATAGTGAGGATTATATTGCATTTGTTTTGAGGAACACGGATAAATCAGCATACGAGCTTCGCTGTTATAATATAAGCGGAGATCAGGTTATGAGCCTTGAGTTTGAAGGAGAATATACCAATATCAGACTGGCGGATAAGCAGGTGATTTTATTTTCAGGTAATGAGCTTGCGATATTTAATATGAGGGGAGTATGTAAATATCAAGGAACAATAGAAAGCAGTATTATAGAAATGTTTCCTATCAGCGGATTAAGTAAGTACATGATGATAAGTACAAGCGGGTTTGAGGAAGTCCGACTTGTAAAATAGGAGAGTGGAATATGAATGAATTATTAATAGTAGTGGGAATTATTTTTTTGATTTGTGTAATCAATGGAGTTTCACGTGGTTTCGTGAAAATAGTTGCATCTTTGGCGGCAACCATAGCAATTATTATTTTGGTAGCAATTGCAACACCTTTTGTGAGTGATACAATTATGGCTGTCACTCCAATAGAAAAAGTTATGCAGGAAAAATGTAATGAGATCCTGGGAATCAATCAAGAAGCGCAAGAAGACGAAGAGCAGGAAGAAGCGGAAGTGAAAGAGTTCTCGAGAGAAGAACAGATCACAATGTTAGAAAATGCAGAACTGCCTGATTTTGTAAAAGAATTGCTGTTAGAGAATAATAACAGTGAAATCTACAAATCGCTGGGTGTTTCATTGTTTAGTGACTATGTTGGAAGTTATCTTGCCAGATTACTTGCAAATGCAATCGGTTTTCTTCTTGCATTTTTAGTGGTGAGCATTATAGTTCGTACAATATTGTATATGCTGGGCATTATCAGCGATCTTCCAGTGATCGGTGGATTAAACCGTGTGGCAGGCGGTGCGCTTGGTTTGGGAACTGGACTGATCATTGTGTGGATATTGTTTATCGTGATTACATTATTATATGATACGGGGCTTGGAAAAGCATGCTTTGAAAATATCGCAGAAAATGAATTTCTTACATTTTTATATAATAATAATATTCTGATGCAATATATTACAAAATTCAGAGTATAAAATATAAATATTGAGCATACTAAGACGGAGGATCTGGAAGAGACCTTCGTCTTTTTAGTTATATGGAAACGGTCAGTGATGATATGCCTTAGGATTGTATTTTAAATTGTACAAATTGTTTGAAAAAATTTCAAAAAAGGGTGT
>CAZUVY010000070.1:0-13910 GCA_964623905.1 uncultured Faecalimonas sp. | reverse complement strand
TGGGAGGCACTTATTTTTTGCAAACCTGTCATTTGTTACTTAACAGGAATGCTCCATTCTTCTGAATAATTATATTATATACTACAAAACATGTTATATTTTCATATCAAGTTTACACCTAGTCATCCCACTCAATATCTTCTTCATGCTCACCATATATTTCTGCAAGCATTCCCGTTTTATCCTGAAATCCTGTTGCACCTTTACCTGGATAGTAAGTAATCGACCAATAATCATACCTATATTTAACGATGTAATACGCCTCTTGTGTCTCAATATCAATATCCTGTGTTACATCAATAATTTCAAAACTCGAGTAACCGTTATCTATATATATCTTATTTAGCAATCCTCTTGCAGCTTCAAAATAAATATCTTTCTCTGATAATTTCAAAACATTCTCTATGCTTTCTCCCTCTAACACATATACATATTCATGAAGCATATCAATATCAAACTGTGTCAATTCTGTATCATCTGGCATTTCTTTCAAAAAACCGGCATCTATGTTTTGAACCATTCCGCCTTCACCATATTCTACGGTCACATCGCCTTCCTTATCTAATGCCTGTTTTATCTCATCTCTTACTTCTATATTCTGTAGTTCAGTATCTGTTAAATACTCATGTTCTCTTGTCCCAAGAAAAACTCCCAACACAATTACTATTATTGCAATAACAGTAACAGATATTATCAGCACTCTTTTCTTTGTCTGCATACTCATTCCTTCTTTCTATTTATTCAAAAATACGTCGCACTGTAAGAACTTCTTTATATTGCCAATTATTACTAATTATTACCCCTTTAGCATGTGAACTAGCATGAACAATTTTACCGTCACCGATATATATTGCGACATGACCTTCATAACATACTATATCACCTTCATGTAGATTATCTTCGTTTTCGTAAGAAACCTCACTCCCCACACTACGGAAAGAAGATGAACTATGAGGTAAGTCAACCCCGAAATATTTGTAAATGGCCAAAATAAATCCCGAACAGTCTGCACCATCAAAGGGACAAGTTTTCTTTAATTCTTCCGTCTTATTATGGTCCAAATGTTCACTATTCTCCTGCCAACCATATACTCCCAACTTTGTTCCGGCCCACTTATAATGACTACCTACATATTGGGCAGCATAATCAGAAACCTTCTGTCCTTTTGATTTATTATTTGAATCAGTTTCATTACTTAATCCAGCGGATGTCAGCAAAGCCTTTATCTCTTCTGCATAAGAAGCTCGCTGGATTGCCTTTGGATTTTTGTCTGCCGGAACCTCATAGTACAAACATATAGCTTTAGCAGCTTCTGTACAATCACTCAATGTTTCGTCTGTCAATATTTTGTTTCTATAGTAATCTTGCAAGAACTCATTAAGCATAAACTGTACTTCAACGCCAATATATTCATCTTGGAAATATTGACTACATTTTTCCTTGTATAGTGTACAAACACTAATTCTTCTTCCAAATGACCATTGACAAAGCCCAACGCCTACAGAACCTTTCTGATACCCATGTTCATCTTTCTCCTTAGACGAAGCATCCCATGCTAATAAATAGTTTACATCTTGCTCATTTTGAATTACAGTTTTTCCTGATGGCAATTCAAATCCCCAATAGTGATTCTTAGAAAATGCATACTCTACAACACCTGCGTTTCCCTCTGCAAATACGTTTGCCATTAAACCATAAGCAAACTCCTCTCCATAAAGAGGCTCAGCAACAGCATAGACTATCGATAAAGCCTTTGCTTTATTTTTAAATATATTACTAGAAGACAACACCTCATAAACTTCTTCATTCGATAGACTCCCCTGTTTGTTTACAGCTGGGTTAATGTCATGCCAATTCTCATCTACAACAATCATCATTGGCGTATCATTCTTATAAATATTCGAACTTGCACCATAGTCATAATCAACGACCGGTGAATATTCATAATCAAATGAATATCCTTCTCCAGATAATGCTATTTTCTTCGTAACCTTCAATTTAAAGCCCGATTCCGATAACCCATAACCTCTACTATTATTTTGAGGGAAATTACTATCATATATGTCGAACCAAATCACACTAGAATCAGTTGAATCAACAGAGTACCCATATACATTTACCGTATGACCTGTCCCATCGTTCATAGCAAAATATACATCCAGAATATTTCCTGAGTTCAAAACATCTATCATTGCTTCAATCATCTCATAGTTAAACATATTAGATGCATTTTCCCCACCGTAAGTATACTGATATAATGAATTAACTTTACTATTACCTTCTCTATAAAATGCACCTATCATTTTAACAAACTCTAGTTCACCATCTGATAAATCACTAGCTAAATAAATATTGTCTTTACAATGCTCATGAACAAACAGTGAATCTTTATAATCAGACAACCCTTTGTTAACTAGTGTCTGATTACTCTCATCTGTTAGAATGTTCCATTGAATTCCATCATATTCTCCATTCGTCTCAATCATGCCTTTATTGTAAAGAGAAGATGTCAAATGCGCAATTCCAGCACAATTGCCGCTCAAGCCATACTCTGATTCAAAATTACCAAAAGGCAATTCATCCTCCATGATATTGAATCCAGAAACCGAATCTGTTACTATTGTATCTACACTTTCTTCATTGACATTTGAAAGACTTTCATATGTTTTTTTGTCATAATCATAATATGCGAACACAAAATGATACCACTTTAAATCTTTATTAGCTACATCTGTCACATCACAAAATGGAAGTATTGTTTTTAGCAATTCATACTGTGCATGAATTACCAAGGACGATGATTCATTCACATGCTCCTTCACAAAATTATCATCGACTAAGCCAATATAATCTTTTGTATAGTTAATAATATTCTGCTTTAAAGCCTCTGTTTTTTCATTGTCTCCTAAATCTTCATAATATATATCTACGGGCATTCCAAATAACCAAGAGAATATCGGAAAATCAACAACCAACCCAGCACCTCTAACAATATCACTTTCAGATGACAAATTAGGTATTATTGTAGAAAAATTTATCAAAATATTATTGAGAAAATCTAATTTTTCTACAACATACACTTCATAGGTCGAATTATTCTTTAGTCCTTCTTTAATTTTAATGTATTCTCCTTCGTCAATAAACGATACTTTGTTTGTCTTTACTCCGTTCGAGACATAAATTTGAATATCATCAAGATTTACCCCATTAAGACTATCAACCTTATCAAAATCTATGTATAAATAACCATCATAATTGTACACCAAATACTCTATATATAATTTACTACCATTGTACATAGTTTCCGTTTCTCTTCTTTGTACAACAGCATAAAAATCTGTTGGTGTTTCTGCTACAAGTTTAATTTCTTCGCATTCATTATATGCAAAAACCATTTCCCCTTGATATTCATATTTTTGATTAACATCCATTCCATTACAAATCTTATAATAATCTGAGTACAAATCGCCTGCCGTTGACACCTTTAACGGATCTGTCCCATATATCTCTATTTCATCCTTATCTAATAATCCGTCTCCGTCTGTATCAGAATTCTCTGCAATCGAAAGCCCCTTCTTATATTTATCCCAAACACTCCAGCCAGTTATATCAGACGGACTATTCTTCCAGTCTTCTTTATATTCGTTTGCAGAAATTATTTCAAAGCCTGCTCCTAAACTCTGATACAATAGATAATCGCACACTTTGTCATATACGAAATTAATCACTATATACACCGTCCAAATAATGATTAATATCAAAATACCTTTACCTATTTTCTTTATAGAAATTTTCATAATCTTCTCCATTTAAAAAGGTCAGATTCTAATCTGCTATATAATTAAAATCCGACCTTTACTCTTCTATTGTCTCATCGTAATAGCATTACGATATCTATTTTGTTCTAAAAATCTTTCCTAGAATTGAGCCCAAAATCGAACCCACTATTACCGATATAAGTAATACAATAATATACCAACCTAATGCTTTAAATACTGAGTTTCCCTCCATTATCAAGGCAATAAAATGCCAAATGAAAATAGGATATTTTAAGAAACTGCAAATTTTTTCAATTGCTTTAGAAAATTTGCTCTTCAAACCGTAATTCCAGGCGGTATAAATCATCCACCCTATTACTAATAACTCAAGACCAAACATTCCATTATGATTCATTATTTCAGCAACTAATTCCCAATACCATTCAATATTAACTAATAATTTTTCACTTGCCGAAGGGAAGAATTTGAGCAACTGGTTGGTTTCCCATAATGACTCATGTATGCCACCAAAAACATAAAGCAAAGCAACAAGCGACAATAATGAACCAACTACTGTAAAGAATGATGTCCGCTTAATTCTTTTCTCCTGTTTTATAGTATCTTTTCTAAGATTATCTAATTCAGCTATAACTTCATCATAGCGCTTTAAATCATACGAATCCTTGGTTAATGCTTTTAGTTTGTTGCAATACATAATTGCCTTATCTACAACATGTCTTCCGGCTAATTGCTTTTGTGCCACTTCAATGTACTTTAGCATAGCTTGCTTATCATCTTTATCAGCAGCCATTTCCAGATACTTAATACCTTCTGAAATTTTCTTATCATCTCCATCGTTTGATGACAACAGCAGAATAGCATAATCCAGTTGCGCTGATACCTCTCCCAAATCTGCTGCTTTCTTCATCCAGAATTCCGCACGTTCCTGATTCTTTGAAGTACCCTCACCTCTGTTATACATATTGGCTATCATATACTGTGCCTGAGGATCATCCTTCTCTGCAAGCGATTTGAATGTATTAAATGCCGCATCATAATTTCCATTTTTATATTCTAACAAACCTTTTGTTAACTCAGGACTAACATTGGTTGCCACAACCTGTTGTCCTGTAGTTTGCACATTTGTTGCAAGTGATGGACTATTTAAACCGCCTGAATTCGGAGGAACTGTAGCATTCGCTATTCTTGCAGTTTCTTTAGCATTTTTCTCTGCTTGTTTCTGCTTACGTTCTACTTCTTTTTCCTTAAGTTCTTCAACTTTTTGACTAATACTCTCTTGCTTTTCCTCTTTTTCATATTGCTCGTTCTTCGATTTTTCAACATTATCAGTGCTTTCTGATGTATCTAGAATAATTGAACTATTAATAGCTTTTAACTGTCCCTTTACGTCTGCAATTTCGTAGTCGATTAACTGCAAAACCTCAGCCAGTTCCGCTTTACGAGATTCGTCACTTACAGTTTCCATTCTCTCCAAGAATTCGAACTGTTTATCTTCTAGTTCTCCTAATATTACCTTTAGCTCTTTTGAGGAATCTATGGCCAATGAGTCTAATAATTCTTTGTTCATTATCGTTCACCTCTATATCTCAGCATTTGGAATTTTTAGTACGGATGAGTCATCGGCAATTACTCTACAACAATCAGAATAGACCTCTACGCATCGACAATCAGGAAACTTACGATACACTATTCTTCCCTTTTCCAATTCTTCAGGAAGTGATTGATTCTTTTTATAATGGTCAATGATATCACCATCTGACGAAATTGCATGGCAATCACATCCCTCTATATAACATTTTGACAACACCCCATGTAAAATCGATTTTACCTCGATTGGCAAATTTTGAAATTCTTCTTGAAAGCACGCTTTAATCTCAGCTAAAATTTCTTCTGCCGACATTTCTGCAAATTCTTCCGCTGTATCCTCATCCATATTAGCTTTCAATTGCTCAATAATCTCTTCATCAGTCGTACTTAACATATCAATAACTTCAAACAATTCCATGTATGCACGTGAACGCGGTTTTCTTAATTCTGCATCCATCTGGTCTCCACCAGAAAACTTAAACGCAAACTGTTTCTTTTTAGGCGCTTCCTGCACATTTTCACGTGGTTTTTGCTGAACATCTTCCTTCTGCTGTTGTTGATATTGTCCCTGTGCAACTGCTCCTTGCTCGCCGCTTATATTTCTATTTTGTTCCATTATCGTCACCTCTTCTATTCTTCAATAATTTCCATTATAGATTCACTAATCCATCCCACTTTACTAAAGTCTTCGTCTATGTAGACTTCATACCAAACTCGACCATTTGATGCAATTCCCGTGTTTCCGGTAGAAACAAACTCTGTTCCCGCAGTAGCTGTACTTATTACCTTTGCTTCAGTCCCAACACCATCTCGAATATTTCCAGTGGATGCAGTAATTCGAACCTTTATTGTAGCCTTTTCAACAACACTTTGTTCCGCAGAATTATTTGACGAATTTGCCATCTCGTCTACCAAAGCATCCGTTAATCGTTCATCATTATTCCTATTTACTATCCAGAACACAATAATGACAATTATTAGTAGCCACCATGGAAATTTGCGTTTTTTCTTATACGAATATGTCTTTGTGGTTGTTGCCGAAGAGGATACTGATGATTTTCTGTTTCCACCTTTTTTTAACTGAATTAGTTTTTGCTTAGTTTCCTCTAACTTCTGCTTATTAAACGAATCCTGGGAATTAGCCTTTAATTTTTCACAATATACTATTGCTTTTTTAATCTCTTTCTTGCCGCCTAATTGATTCAATGTCGCATCTATATATTTCAACATGGAATCTTCGTCACCTTTATCAGCAGCTGCGCCTAAATTCCTAAACCCCTTAGAAATCAGCTTATAATCTCCATTATGAGCATTTAGTAATACCGCGCCATACATATATTGTCCAGCCGTTTCCCCAGAATCCGCAGACTTTTCAAGCCAAAACAATGCACGATCCTTATCTACAGTAACCCCCAGTCCATTTAAGTACATAATTGAAATCAGATACTGCGATGATGCATCTCCATTCTCACTCAGTTCCTTAAAAACCCTAAAGGCATTTGAATAATTTTGATTATTAAACTCTACAAGACCATTTACAAAGTCCGTTGTGCTATTACTAACATCTTTTACTTTTACTGCGTTTGATTGCGACTTGGCTGAAGAAGTTGTCGAAGAAGTTGCACTGGTCGCATTATTTACTTGCTGTTTTTTTACTGCATCTTCTGCTGCTTTCTTTTTTTTCTCTTCTTCTATCGCTTTCTTTTCTGCTTCCTTCTCTTTTAGTTTTTCTACCTTACTCGAAACATCAGACTCTTGTTTCTTCTCTACCTTTTTTTCTCTTTCTTGCGCAGTAATAACCTGTTGCTTTTTGGGCTCTCCGACATTTTCTTCCGAAGAGTCCAAAATGACAGAACTACTAACAGCTTTGATTTGTTGCTTAACAGCCTGTATTTCCTCATCAATTTGTTTCAAGACCTCTGTCAGTTCTTGTTTTCTGACTTCATTACTGACGGTTTCTAGTCGCTCCAAATATTCAAATTGCTTATCTTCAAGTTCTGTCAAAATTTTCTGCAATTCTAACTTATCGTCAATCCCTAAAGCTGTTAGTAATTGAGTATTCATCTGTATTCTCCTTGGTGATTATTTTAAAAAATATTCAATATCCTCTTTTTCAATTCTTTTCAATTCGTCTTGTGTTGCTTTTCTTCCAGAGTTAAAAACTTCCATTAGTCTAACATTTCTCTGTTCACACACTTTATCGACAAGATTTCGAATGCCTCTTGCATTTCCAAAATCAGCTGCTTTTGAATAGCAATTTATCAGCTCCATCAATATAGCATCTAACCCATCACACAACTCTAACCCACGTGACTTTACATTGTTCTTGAAAATGGACAACAATTCTTCCAACGAATAATCTTCAAAAATGATTTCATGTGGAAAACGACTGCTCAATCCTTGATTCTGTCTCAAAAAAACATCCATATCATCAGAATATCCGGCAATAATTACCATCAAATCCTTACGATAATTTTCAATATCTGCAACCAACGTATCTATCGCTTCCTTACCAAAATCATTTTCCCCGCCTTTAGCTAACGCATATGCTTCGTCAATAAACAAAATGCCACCCAAGGCTTCTTTTACTTTTGCTTTTACTTTAGGTGCTGTTTGTCCAGTATATCCAGCAACTAGACTACTCCTATCGCACTCCACCAAATGACCCGATGATAAAACACCCAATTCTCTATAAATATCACCTATCATTCTTGCCACCGTAGTTTTTCCGGTTCCCGCGTTTCCTTTGAAAACCATGTGTAATGTTCCATAGCCCTGTGTCCGAAGACCTGCCGCCTCCATCTCTTTATTAACACGTACTGTGGATATGATTTTATTCACTTTCTCTTTGACAGATTTCAACCCCGTCAAAGCATTCAAATCTGCAAGATAACCTTCTACTGATTTTGAAGAGTCATCACTATCTGAGCCAAGTTGCAAGTCTTCTGCCAATATCATGCAAAGTTCTTCATTTGATAATTCAATTCCATCCTGAAATGCCTTAGCAATTCTAATATTTCGTTGCTCACAGACTTTATCTAAAACATTTCTAATTCCTCTGGCGTTACCAAAATCTGCATCTTTTGCATAGATAGAAATGAGTTTTCTTATTTGCCCGTCAAGTTCTGCACTCACCATCAAATTGCGCCCCTTAACCATACCTTTAAATATTGACAGCATCTCATCCAAAGTATAGTCTTCGAATATAATTTCATTTGGAAACCTACTCTTTAATCCTTGATTCTGTTGCAAAAATGTATCCATATCATCGGAGTATCCAGCAATGATAACCATTAATTCTTTTCGATAATTCTCAATATCAGCAACTAATGTATCAATCGCTTCCTTTCCAAAAGAATCACTTGCTAACGTGTATGCCTCATCAATAAATAAAATGCCTCCAAGCGCTTCCTGTACTTTTTCTTTAACCTTCAACGCTGTTTGCCCAGTATATCCTGCTACCAGATTACTCCTATCGCACTCCACTAAATGGCCTGATGATAAAACACCCAATTCCTTATAGATGCCACCTATCATTCTTGCCACCGTAGTTTTTCCGGTTCCCGCATTTCCTTTGAATACCATATGCAAGGTTCCAAACCCTTGGTTAGACAACCCCGCGTCCTCCATTCTTTTATTCACCTGGACAGTAGCTACTATGCTACTCACTTTTTCCTTTACAGCAGCCAATCCTGTCAATGCATTTAATTCATCGATATAATCTTCTACTGACTTTCCGGATTCCGTCACTTCCTCGGTAACTTCTAAATCCTCTTTGCGAATAATCAAAAAGTCATTTTTGCTTATCTCCGACGGAGACATTTCTCCCAAGCGATTGCTTTGATTAAGGACAACCGCTTCAAATACATTTCTGACTCCTCGAGCATTTCCAAAATCTTTTTTCTTTTTCTTCAACTCTAACAATTTGGATACATCTTCGTCTAGTCCCGCATCTAGCACTAGTCCTTTATCTTTCACATACTTCTTAAAAATGCTTACCATCTCTTCGGTTGAATAGTCTTCAAATAAGATATCTGTAGGGATACGGCTTCTTAGTCCTTGATTTTGGTCCATGAATTTATTCATATCATTTGAATACCCTGCCAAAATAACCATTAAATTATCCCTGTGATTTTCAATATCGGTCAGAAGCGCATCAATAGCCTCTTTACCAAAGGTGTCATTATCATCTTTGCAAAGCGTATATGCCTCGTCAATAAACAATATTCCTCCCATCGCTTCTTTTACTTTTTCCGCAACTTTTTGAGCAGTAGCTCCAACGTATTGTGAAACCAAATCTCTCCTAGTGCACTCTACAAGTTGCCCCACAGGAAGCACTCCCAGTCTTTTATATATTTTACCAATAATCCTCGCAACTGTAGTTTTTCCGGTTCCCGCATTTCCTAAGAATACGAGATGTAAAGAACCATGACCTTGCCCGTTCTTAATTCCTGATTCTTCTCTCATCTTTTGAACAGTAACTTGATTAACAATTTTATTAACCTGTTTTTTTACTTCTGCCAAGCCCGTTAATCTATCAAGTTCCTCCAATAGTTCCTCAACTGTTTCTACTCTTTCACCAGTAGTGAAATCTTCTGCCTTTATCACAAAATAATCATTTTCAGACGGACGACGCATACTAGAAATTCTGGACAATTGCCGTATATACGCTTCATTAATCATCCTATCTAAATCTCTAGAGTATTTAAAATCTGGCTGTTGAGACATATGCTCCATTTTACCCGCAAGTAAATCATGTGCCTCCTCGTCCAAAATCAAATTTTTATCTTCTGCTAATTTATATGCTATCTGCACTAATTCTTCTGTCGTATATTTGCCCAACACAATAGAAGGTAAGTTAAAAATCTCACCCAATTTCCTTTTTTTAGAAAGTAATGCCTCCACTTCCGTTTCACTACCTGTAATAATAAATGGGATTTTTTCTTCAGCTGCATAATACGCCTTAACCAACTGATCTATCGCATCCAAACCTAATGAATACGCTCCAGAATCATCAAATTCATGAATATTCTCAATTAAAATACATGCATTTTCCGCAGATTCAAACAATTCCTGAATGTTATCATGTGTTTCTTCTGAAGAGGCTCCCACCAAAGTGTAATAATCTACCACAATAGGTTCATCCTCAGAAACAACTCCTATTTGTGCCATAGCTCTAGACGCAGCCATCGCAGCTGTAGTTTTACCACAACCGTCCGGTCCCAAAATTTTTATGTTATCTTTTAGTATCGCACTGAATCCCATGCGCTTCTTCGAAGCTTGCATCATATTAAACATAGAATTCATCGTCAAGCGAAGTTCTTGCATGCCCACTACGCCTTCCAAGCTTTTTTCTATTATTGGCGATATTTTATCCTTTTTGTCTTTCTTATCTTCTTTTTTCGGCACACTATGTAATGAACCCAATCTCGCAATCGTTGCTGCGATACCACTATTTTTCTCTTTTTCCGGCTCCGCATCGCATTGATTTGTCCCTTGTGCTTTCTTCTCACCTATAACAGACGCATCCCCTGCTTTAATCTCTAAATCTTGTATCGGCGAAGCCGTTAAATCAAAACTCACATGTTTAAATACATAATCGTCTATCCATGGATTTTCTAAAACATACTCTTTAGCATGCCCTTCCTTGATTTTTTGCAATAATGTTTCTGCATACTCAACAGACTTTCCACTTATAAATAACCTGCCCATTTTTTTGCACAAGCGCCCAGCTTCTTTATCTCGTTCAGAAATAACATATAAATTTGCCAACCTTAGCATATAAGACTCTTCATCCTGAATATCAAGAAAAGCCTCCATTGTCTCAATTTCTTTATCAATTCCTTGTTGTGTTCTAAATGCAAGTTCGTATCTTGCTGCACAATAATAATAACCGTTCGCTAAATCACTTGCTTTTTCGATTATGTCCGAAACCAAGGAATAGTTGCCGAGCGCCAATGCAACTCCTACAATCATTCCTAATGTTTCATCAGACGCATTTAATTCAAAATTTCTCATATACCAGCAGATACTTTGTGAAAAAGCATGCTCCTTCTCATATGCCTTAGCTATTGTATGAGCTATTGTTGCAGAATTGCATTCCTCAGGAATCATTCCAGAAGTCATATTTATAATATCTCTATACTTCTTTTCATTTTTCAGGCTAATTAACTGGCGCTCCATGAAGCGTGTTCCTCCTTAGTTCACATCGTAATCTGCGATAATTCCGGTTAACATTTGTACTTCGTCCTCAGACAAATTGGCACTTCTTTCAAACGTAAACTCCTCTTCATAATTTGCTGATGGAATATTTACAAAAACATGAACAAGCTGAGAAGTATCCAACCGTAAATGAATTTCTCCTTTGGTTCCTTTCGGCAAGCCCGCTGGTAATTTAATATTTGTTGTCGAAATTATTGCCACATCTGTAACTTCTACAAATTCTCCTTCCGTTATAGAAAGTTCAACTATTTCCTGATTCTCTACAGCTGTCCTGAAATTCATCTTGGCTACCGTCGGCAATGACGCATTCCTTTTTATCTGAATTGAATTGATTTTTTTACAAGTTATCGGTTCAATTGTAATTACGCCAATACTATGTGAACATACATCGTGAATTATTTTATTTTCTGCCCCAAGTTCCTCCCTTTTTGCCGTAAGTTGCCGCCCATACAACGCAGCGCCTTGCGCCACTACCAAATCCGGATGTACCTCATGCGAAAGTGTTTTGTTCAATAATGTAGCCAAATTCCTTTCAATATATGGAATCTTGCTAGAGCCACCAACCAACAGCACTTTATCCAAGTCACACGCCTCAATTCCCGCATCCTTTATCGCTTTCTTTACCACATACTCAGTGCGTCTGTATAACTTAGAAACGATTTCTTCAAACTTTTCCCTTGTAATCATAATATTCTCTCGTACACTACCTGCACGCACAGCAATTGTCGCTTTTTCTTGATTACCCAATTGCCACTTTGCTTTTTCTGCACGACCAAACAATTCTTGATATGCATCTACATATTCTTCATCCTCTAAATCTATACCATATTTATCTTCCACATAATCCCTAACATAGTCAACCAATTCCTCATCAAAAAATCTTCCACCAACTTTTGAAAGACCTCCAGTACTTTTAACTACCACATCTGAATCATCAATTCTTATTATTGTTACATCAAAAGTGCCTCCGCCTAAATCGTACACTAAAATATTAGCATGATTTAATTTGGATGAAACAGCATAATATAAAGCTGCCGCAGTCGGTTCATTGATTGTCCCAAGTAAATTTAAACCTGCAATCTTAACTGCATCTTCAGTTGCCGTTCGCTGTGCATCTGTAAAATATGCCGGAATCGTAATAACTACATCCTTAATACGCTCCGTCATATCTAATCTTTTTTCAGCATCCGATACAATCTTCTTCAAAACAAAACTCGATACCACTTCTGGAGTATATTCCTGACCATAGCTAGACTTAAATACTCTCTTTTCACCCATGTAGTTTTTCACTGCCGACACCACATCATCCGGATTAATAATACTATTGTCCTTTGCCGTCTGACCCACAACTACTGAATTTGCGCTCTCAAAATATACTACCGAAGGTGTCGTTTGCGCCCCTTCCATATTAGTAATAACATGCGGCTCACCTTTTTCATCCAAATAAGCTCCTACTGAATATGTCGTTCCCAAATCAATCCCCAACACCATTTTAGTTTCCTCGCTTTTCTGTATTTTGATTCTCTTTTACGTACATTCCTGATTTAATTCTTGCATCAGTTGGTTTTTTTGCATTTTGTGGTATCGCCCAAACGTTCCCAAACTTAACTGCACCATCAATATGTCCCTGAAGACACAACGCATTAATTCGACGCTCACTTATTCCCCACTTATCCGAAGCCTCTTTAAGTGTAATAAAACCTTCCACTTTCTCTACACCTTATCCCTTGTATCTCGACTCTTAACAGCCCACCTATCCATATTTCCTATTTTATAGAATTTCTCGAATAAAGTCAATGCAAAGCCCTTGATTTTCGACATTTTCGCGGAATCTTGAACCTTTTCTATATTTACTTTTTATTATTCTTTTGTATCCTATTCTTTGATACATAAACTCGCATTTTTCTTCTTGAACTTGGCTAATAATAGCACCTTATTTACTGAGATTTTTCAGTTTATGTTTACATCAAAAATAGGTTGCCTCTTAGGGCAACCTCAGACTGTAGACAAAATACTCGGCATTTCGCCGAGGATTTTTCTATGAAAAAAGGCTGAACGTCCGAATTTTCAAGACTTTTAAGGCTCTTTTGGGTATACTGAATATATTAGAAAGGCGTTTTACTCTTTTTAAACCTCATCATATTCGCTCAAAATAAGTTTTCTTCAATTACAATTTCCACTTATCCCCTTATATATCGTACATGTTAACAAATTAGGGATACATAAATAACAAACCATCACATTCCTCGAATCATTTTAGCAAATTCCGACTCCCAGTCTTCCTTCGGCGAATAATGCACAGTTCCCAATACATTCGACATC
>CAZUVY010000069.1:0-14150 GCA_964623905.1 uncultured Faecalimonas sp. | reverse complement strand
AATACAAAGTAAGACGTTACGGATTCCACGGAACAAGCCACAGCTTCGTTTCTAAAAAGACAGCTGAACTCGTTGGAAAAGCATACGATGACTGCAAAACTATCGTTTGTCATTTAGGTAACGGTGCAAGTATCAGTGCTGTAAAAAATGGTAAATCAGTAGATACTTCAATGGGTCTTACTCCTCTTGAAGGTCTTGTAATGGGAACACGTTCAGGTGATATCGATCCAGCTATCTTAGAATTCCTTGCTAAGAAAGAAAACATGGATGTATTCCAACTTGTAAATATGTTAAACAAAAAATCAGGTGTATTTGGTCTTTCTAACAACTTATCAAGTGACTTCCGTGACTTAGATAACGCTGCTAACGAAGGAAACAAAGAAGCAAAAATCGCTCTTGATGTATTCTGCTATCGTGTAGCAAAATACGTAGGAAGCTATGTAGCAGCAATGAATGGTGTAGATGCAATCGCATTCACAGCAGGTATTGGTGAAAACTCAGGAAGTGTAAGAGCAAAAGTTTGTGAATACTTAGGTTACTTAGGAATCGAAATCGATGCAGAAGCTAACGCAAAACGCGGAGAAGATATCGAAATTTCAACAGCAGATTCTAAAGTTAAAGTTTGGGTAGTACCTACAAACGAAGAACTTGCAATTGCTCGTGAAACAGTTGCATTAGTTTAATAGAAAATTGTTAATTCTTTTATTGACAAATAGATTTTTCATGATATAATTATTTAGGTGTGAATAGGAGTAACGATATGTTAATAAACCTATCAGACGTTTTATCTGAACAACATAAGACAATTGATAAAATGATTTCTGTCGAGATGACAGAATTCCATGCATCGTATGGTTGTTTTCCATTGATTGAAAAGGAAGATGCACACATTGTTGTAAAGCATGTGAAGCAGCGAGAACTTTTGATCGAGGGACAGGCTAAGATGGTTTTGGAAGTACCATGTGACAGATGTTTAGAACCAGTTCGTGTACCATTCGATTTAGAATTTACAAAGAACGTGGATTTACAAGAGTCAGACGATGCTCAGGTAGATGATCTAGACGAAAAAAATTATATTGACGGATATAATCTTGACGTAGACAAATTACTCTATAATGAGATTTTGATAGGATGGCCGATGAAAATTCTTTGTAGCGAAGACTGTAAAGGGATTTGCAACGTATGTGGTCAAAACCTAAACCAGGGAACTTGTGACTGTGAAGATACAAGTCTTGACCCTAGAATGTCAGTTATCCGCGATGTTTTTAAGAATTTTAAGGAGGTGTAACCTATGTCAATTTGTCCAAAGAATAAATCTTCTAAAGCAAGAAGAGACAAAAGAAGAGCAAACTGGAAAATGAGCGCTCCAAACTTAGTAAAATGTAGCAAATGTGGCGAATTAATGATGCCACACAGAGTGTGCAAAGCTTGCGGATCTTACAACAAAAAAGAAATCGTAGCTGTAGACTAATTCTTAAAAGTCAATTAAAATCAAGGGTTTTTGATAAAGCCCTTGATTTTTTTTGGTATTTTAACCCAAGTGTAACCCAATCTTTCTATACTTTGTTCTTGCTTTTTATAATAATGTTTAGTAAAATGAGGTCAGCAGTGCAGGAGGTAAAAGCATGTCAGAAATTACAAGAGTAGCGCTTGACGCTATGGGAGGAGATAACGCACCTGTAGAAATGGTAAAAGGTGCAATTGATGCGATTCATAAGAGAAAGGATATCAAAGTATTTTTAGTAGGTCAGGAAGCTTTGATCCAGGAAGAATTGAAAAAGTATACTTATGAAAAGAATCAGATAGAAGTTGTGAATGCAACAGAAGTGATAGAGACAGCCGAACCACCAGTTATGGCGATTCGTAAGAAAAAAGACTCATCAATTGTTGTAGCAATGAATATGGTTAAGAAAGGTGAGGCAGATGCGCTTGTATCAGCCGGCAACTCAGGAGCGATTCTGGTTGGTGGCCAGTTGATCGTAGGACGTATCAAGGGAGTTGAAAGAGCACCTTTGGCACCACTGATTCCTACTGCAAAAGGAGTTTCTTTACTTATTGATTGCGGTGCGAATGTAGATGCAAGATCTTCACACTTAGTACAATTTGCAAAATTAGGTTCTATTTATATGGAGAATGTAATGGGTATCAAGAATCCAAAAGTAGCGATTGTCAATATTGGTGCAGAAGAAGAAAAAGGAAATGCACTTGTAAAAGAAACATTTCCACTTTTAAAAGAATGTGAGGACATTAACTTTGTAGGAAGTATCGAAGCACGAAACATTCCATATGGAGATGCAGATGTTATTGTTTGTGAAGCATTCGTTGGTAACGTTATTTTAAAACTCTATGAAGGAGTAGGCGGCGTACTGATTAAGAAAGTAAAACAGGGAATGTTGACTACATTACGCAGTAAGATTGGTGCATTACTAGTTAAGCCTGCGCTAAAAGAAACATTGAAGAGCTTTGATGCAAGTGAGCATGGCGGTGCTCCGTTGTTAGGCCTGAATGGTCTTGTGGTTAAGACACACGGAAGCTCAAACGCAAAAGAAGTATCAAATTCAATTATTCAATGTATTACATTCAAGGAACAGAAGATTAACGAAAAAATCCGTGAATGTATTTAAAAACATGAATCCAACATAAAGGGAGAGAACGTTATGGAATTTGAAAAATTACAGGAAATTATTGTTGACGTATTAAACGTTAACGCAGAAGATGTGACAATGGACACAACATTCGTAGACGATTTAGGAGCTGATTCACTTGATATCTTCCAGATCATCATGGGAATTGAAGAAACATTTGATATTGAAATCGAAAACGATGACGCTGAAAAGATTGTTACAGTTGGAGATGCTGTAGAACAAATTAAAAACGCAATTAATTAATCCAGACGAACAAAGAGTTCTTTTTGAGCTCTTTGTTCATTTTATAGTACGAGGAAAGGAGTTATATGAAGCAAAGATTAAGTCGATTACAAGAAAGAATTGGATATCATTTTAAAGATCAGGAATTGCTGAAATCAGCACTTATGCATAGTTCTTATACCAATGAAAAGCGTCTTCCAAAGTACAAATGTAATGAAAGACTGGAATTCTTAGGTGATGCAGTGCTTGAACTGGTTTCGAGTGAATTTCTGTTTTTTTCGAATGATAAGATGCCGGAAGGCGAACTTACAAAACTGCGTGCAAGTATGGTATGTGAACCATCACTGGCGTTTTGTGCGCGAGAGATAGCATTGGGAGAGTATTTGTTGCTTGGAAAAGGTGAAGAGACAACAGGAGGCAGAACAAGAGCATCCGTGACATCAGATGCATTAGAAGCCTTGATTGGAGCCATTTATCTGGATGGTGGTTTTGCTAATGCAAAAGAGTTTATTTTAAAACATGTGTTAAATGATTTGGAAAACAAAAAGCTCTTTTTTGATAGCAAGACTATCCTGCAAGAACTCGTGCAGGGGAATTTTACAGAGACAATATCGTATCATCTTATCAATGAAGAAGGGCCAGATCACAACAAGGTCTTTACAGTAAGTGTTGCGATTGGCAATGAATTTTATGGAACAGGAACTGGTCGTACGAAGAAAGCGGCAGAACAGGAAGCTGCATACCATGCAATTTTAAAATTACACGAGAAAAATATAAAGTAGGTGTAGGATGTATTTAAAAAGTATAGAAGTACAAGGATTTAAATCATTTGCAAATAAGATTGTATTTGATTTTCATAATGGAATCACAGGTATTGTAGGTCCAAATGGAAGTGGTAAGAGTAATGTAGCAGATGCCGTAAGATGGGTATTGGGTGAGCAGCGTGTAAAACAGCTTCGTGGTGGAAACATGCAGGATGTTATTTTTTCAGGAACAGAACTGAGAAAGCCACTCAGTTATGCTTCTGTAGCGATCACGCTGGACAATACAGATCATCAGCTTCCAATCGATTATCAGGAAGTTACGATTGCCAGAAAGTTATATCGTTCTGGTGAAAGTGAATATCTGATCAATGGAAGCGTGTGCAGATTAAAAGATGTCAACGAATTGTTTTATGATACAGGTATTGGGAAAGAAGGATATTCCATTATCGGACAAGGACAGATTGATAAAATCTTAAGCGGGAAGCCAGAAGAACGAAGAGAACTCTTTGATGAAGCTGCTGGAATCGTAAAGTTTAAGAGACGTAAGAATATGTCTGTTAAAAAACTGGAAGAAGAACGACAGAATCTGGTTCGTGTAAATGACATTCTTTCAGAGCTGGAAAAGCAGATCGGGCCATTGGCAAAACAGTCTGAAGTCGCAAAGGAATACCTGAAGAAAAAAGAATCATTAAAGACATATGATATTAACATGTTCCTGATGGAGACAACCCGTTTAAAAGCAGAACTTTCTGCGGTAGAAGGAAAAATCAAGATTTCGCAGGATGAACTGGATGATGTTACAAAGGAATATGAAAGCATAAAGTCAGAATATGAGGCCTTGGAGATACAGACGGATGAGATTGACGATTCCCTGGAAAACGCCAAGCATCAGCTTAATAAGACCACGCTTTTAAAACAGCAATTAGAAGGTCAGATACAGGTATTGAACGAGCAGATCAATACGGCTCGTATGAATGATGAGCATTTAAAGCAGCGTTCTGAGAACATTCTTTTAGAAATCGCAGAACGAGAGAAGAATCTGATTTCGCTTGCAGATGAGAAAGAAGAGATTGAAAATCAGATTTCAGAGAAATACTCTGCTGATAAGGCAGCGCAAAAGGTATTGTTGCATATTCAGGAGAAGATTCAGAGTTTGACTACAGAAATCGATGCGAATAAAACAGAACTGATCGCACTTTTAAATAATCGATCTTCTACAAAGGCAAAGATCCAGAAATTTGATACTTTGTTGGAACAGATTCAGGTACGTCGTTCTGAGCTGCATCAAAGACTGCTTACCGCAAACAGTGAGATTGAAAAGCAATCCTTGCTCAGAGAGCAGTATAAAACAGAATTAGAAAAAGCATCAGATGTGATCATAGGACACAATGCCAAGATCAAGGAGATTGAAACAAAGATTGAAGTCCTCCAGGCTGAGATTGCGAGAAATACGGAGAATCTTCGTATTGGGCAAAAAGCATATCACAGAGAAGAATCGCGTCTGGAATCATTGAAAAATATTACAGAACGTTACGACGGATATGGAAACAGTATCCGTAGAGTAATGGAAAAGCGAAACACAGAAAAAGGCATTTTAGGTGTTGTTGCAGATATTGTAAAAGTAGCAAAAGAATACGAAGTTGCAGTGGAGACCGCACTGGGTGGAAGTATTCAGAATATCGTTACAGACAATGAAGAGACTGCAAAGAGAATGATCCAATATCTCAAGCAGAACAAATTTGGACGAGCAACATTTTTGCCTCTTACAAGTGTAAATGGAAGCAATCATAAGATACAGGCAGACGTGCTCAGAGAACAAGGCGTGATCGGCGTTGCAAGCACACTGGTTCAAGTAGAAGATAGATTCAAAGGTCTGGCAGAGAATCTGCTTGGACGAACCATTGTTGTGGATCATATCGATCATGGAATTGCACTGGCACGTAAATATAAGCAGACACTGCGTATTGTAACGCTGGAAGGAGATTTGTTGAATCCAGGCGGTGCTATGACCGGTGGTGCATTTAAAAATACAAGCAATCTTTTGAGCAGACGTAGAGAGATTGAAGAGTTCGAAAAGACAGTTAAGATGCTGAAAGCGGACATGGAAGAGATGGAACGTGTCATTGAAGGACAAAAAGAAGAACGTTCTGGTCACTATGCAAGTGTGGAAGCAATTAAGGAAGAACTTCAAAAGTCTTACGTGGTTCAAAATACGGCTAAGATGAATTACAATCAGGTCAATGCAAAGATTCAGGAAGCCAAAAAAGAAACAGAATATATTTATCACGAAAATGAACAGATCGAGAATCAGATTCGTGATATGAAAGAAGAACATGGCCTGATTCGTGAAGAGTTAAGCAGTTCTGAAGCGGTAGAAGAAAACTTAAATGAATCTGCAAGACAATGGCAGAAAGAACTGGATGCAGCGAGAGAAGAAGAAAGCAGACAGTTACAAGAAACAGAGAAGATGCATTTGACTTATGCTGCATTGGAACAAAAACAGCAATTCGTAAAAGAAAACGAGACTCGTATTAAAGAGGAAATCGTGAAGTATAAAGAAGAACTAAAGACGTTGGATGCAAACAAAGGTGATGCGGCTTTAGAAATTCAGAATAAAGAAGGACAGATTCAGGATATTCAGGAGACAATTGAAAATTCAAAAGAATTGTTTGATGAAATTGAGACTGAAATCAAGAGACTTTCTGCTGAAAAAGAAGAATTGACAAAGAAGAACAAAGCGTTTATAACAAAACGTGAAGAGTTGTCAAAGAGAATGTCGGAACTTGACAAAGAATTGTTCCGTTTAAACAGCAGACGAGAAGGATTTGAAGAGGCATCTGAAAAGCAGATCAATTATATGTGGGATGAATATGAACTTACATATAATATGGCTCTGGAGATCCGTGATGAAAGCCTGACAGACCTTGCATTTATGAAGAAAGAGATTTATCGTCTCAAAAATGAGATCCGTGCATTAGGATCTGTTAACGTAAATGCAATTGAAGATTATAAGAGTGTTTCAGAACGATATGAGTTTATGAAAACACAGCATGACGATCTGGTGGAAGCGGAATCTACACTGATGAAAATCATCGAAGAACTGGACACAGCGATGCGCAAGCAGTTCAGAGAGCGATTTGAAGAAATCTGCGTAGAATTTGATAAAGTGTTTAAACAGCTTTTCGGTGGCGGAAAAGGAACATTAGAACTTATGGAAGATGAGGATGTTCTGGAAGCAGGAATCCGTATTATCGCGCAGCCGCCAGGAAAGAAACTGCAGAATATGATGCAGCTTTCCGGTGGGGAAAAGGCACTTACTGCGATTTCGCTGTTATTTGCAATTCAGAATCTGAAACCATCGCCATTCTGTCTGTTAGACGAAATTGAAGCGGCGCTGGACGACTCAAACGTAGATCGTTTTGCAAGATATCTTCATAAATTGACAAAACATACTCAGTTTATTGTAATTACACACAGAAGAGGTACTATGACTGCAGCGGACCGTCTCTACGGTATCACGATGCAGGAAAAAGGGGTATCTACTCTGGTATCTGTAGATTTATTAGAAAAAGATTTAGATGATTAGGAGGTTTTTATGGGAGAAGAAAAGAAAGGGTTCTTTAAGCGCCTTGTTTCAGGTCTCACAAAGACAAGAGATAACATTATTTCAGGGATTGACAGTATTTTTCATGGATTTTCACACATCGATGATGATTTTTATGAAGAATTAGAAGAAACATTGATCATGGGAGATCTGGGTGTTCATGCAACGATGGATATCATTGAAGATCTCAAAAAGAAAGTAAAAGAAAATCATATCAAAGAACCAGCAGACTGTAAGCAATTCTTGATCGAAAGTATCAAAAAGCAAATGGATGTTGGAGAAGCAGCATATGATTTCGAACATCAGAAATCGGTTGTATTAGTGATTGGTGTCAATGGCGTTGGAAAGACAACTACAATTGGAAAATTGGCTGGAAAGCTCAGAGACCAGAACAAAAAAGTAGTTCTTGCTGCTGCAGATACATTCCGTGCAGCTGCCGGCGAACAATTAAAAGAATGGGCGCATAGAGCAGATGCAGATCTGATCGGTGGTCAGGAAGGTTCTGACCCTGCTGCTGTTGTATATGATGCAGTAGCTGCTGCAAAATCAAGAAAAGCAGACGTTTTATTGGTAGATACAGCGGGAAGACTTCACAATAAGAAAAATCTTATGGAAGAGCTTCGTAAGATCAATCGTGTACTGGAAAGAGAATTTCCAGATGCATATCGTGAGACTTTAGTTGTACTTGATGCAACTACAGGACAGAATGCATTAGAACAGGCAAAACAATTTAAGGATGTAACAGACATTACAGGTATCGTATTGACAAAGATGGATGGTACAGCAAAAGGCGGTATTGCAGTTGCAATTCAGTCTGAACTTGGAATTCCGGTAAAATATATCGGTGTTGGTGAGACAATTGATGATCTCCAAAAATTCAATTCAGATGAATTTGTAAATGCATTATTTACTACAGAAGCATAAAGACTAGAGAGAGGTGACTTGCAATGTTTACATTAGAAAAATTCGAAGAAGCCAGTGAGATCGTAAAACAGGTTACGAATCCTACAAAACTGGTTTACAGTGATTACTTAAGCCAGCAGACAGGCGGAAAAGTGTATTTAAAGCCAGAAAATATGCAAAAAACAGGTGCATATAAGATCCGCGGGGCTTATTATAAAATTAGTACATTAACAAAAGAAGAAAGAGACAAAGGGCTTATTACAGCTTCTGCTGGAAACCATGCCCAGGGAGTTGCATATGCAGCACAAAAATATGGCTGTAAAGTTACAATCGTAATGCCAACCGTTACTCCACTTATCAAAGTGAATCGTTCAAAAAGCTATGGCGCAGATGTAATCCTTTACGGAGATGTGTATGATGATGCATATGAAAAAGCAATGGAATTAGCAGAAGAACATGGATATACATTTATCCATCCATTTGATGATATTGATGTAGCTACAGGACAGGGAACGATCACAATGGAAATCATCCAGGAACTTCCAACAGTAGACTATATCCTTGCACCAATCGGCGGCGGCGGACTGATCGCAGGTGTTTCTGCACTTGCAAAAATGCTGAATCCAAAGATCAAGGTGATCGGTGTAGAACCAATCGAAGCAGCAAGTATGTCTGTATCATTGGAAGCAGGAGAAGTTGTAGAACTGGAAAGCGCCAATACGATTGCAGATGGTACTGCAGTTAAGACTGTTGGAAAGAAGATTTTCCCTTATGTACAGGAAAATGTAGATCAGGTACTTATGGTAGAGGATGATGAACTGATCGGTGTCTTCCTTGATATGGTAGAAAATCATAAAATGGTCGTTGAAAATTCTGGTCTTTTAACTGTTGCAGCATTAAAACAACTGGATTTGAAAGGAAAGAAAGTTGTTTCAATCTTAAGCGGCGGTAATATGGACGTGATTACGATGTCATCTATCGTACAGCATGGTTTAATTCAAAGAGACCGTATTTTCTCTGTATCTGTTTTACTTCCAGACAAGCCAGGTGAATTGGTTCGCGTTGCAGATACAATCGCAAAAGCACAAGGTAACGTAATCAAACTGGACCACAACCAGTTTGTCAGCACAAACCGTAATGCGGCAGTAGAACTTCGTATCACATTGGAATCATTTGGAACAGAGCATAAGAGAGAGATTTTAAAAGCCCTTGAAAACAATGGTTACAAACCAAAGAGTATCAGTGCAAAACTGTACTAGTTTAAACGATTTGAAAGGGGATTTATATGGAGTATAGAATTCCAAAACAAGGGGAAATTTACAGACATTTTAAAGGAAATCTTTATGAGATCGTTATCATTGCGAGAGATTCTGAGACTTTGGAAGAAAAAGTGGTCTACAAAGAAGTGGATGGAGATGCAGCATATGTTCGTCCGCTTAAGATGTTTGTAAGTTATGTAGATAAGCAGAAATATCCGGATGCAGATCAGGAGTTTCGATTTGAACTGGTAAAAAAGACAGTACAAAAGCAGGCAGAACCAAAAGAAATCAAAGAAGAAAAGATGCCGGATCAAGAGATGATCATGGAGTTTTTGGATTTATCTACGGCGCAGCAAAAGATTCAATATCTACAAGGCGTAAAAGACCGCATCACTGACAATTTCATAAGTGTGGTTGCTCATTCTCTGGATTTTGCAGAAAATGCAGGTGATCTCTACGAACGATATATGGCAATCATGCGATATCTTAGAACTGTAGAAAAATATGAAAGTGGAAGATTGAGATAATATGTATAAGTCAAGAAGAGAAAAATTGGCAGCAATGCTGCCAGAAAATGCAATTTTATTTATTTTAAGCGGAAAAGAAGTATACAGTGTGGGAGATGAGATGTTCCCATTTGCTGTAGACCGCAATTTTTATTATCTGACAGGCATCGATCGTCCAAATATGATGTATATTTTGGTTAAGAAAGATGGCGAAGCAAAAGATACATTAGTAATCGAACGTTTTGATGAAATGATGGCAAAATGGGTAGGAGGCAAGATGCTTCCAAAAGAAGCTACAGAAATCAGCGGTATTGAGCAGATCGTGATGGATGATGAAAAATGGAGCTTCCTTCACAGAGTTATGGCTTACCAGTTTGACCAGGAAGTAAATGTACCGGTATACGCAGACCTTACAAAGCAAGAAGTAGATCAGGTAACACCAGCATATGCATTTGTAAATGAATTTGCTTCAAAATATCCTTTTGTGGCTGTGAATAATGCAGCAGTTATGGTGACAAAACTTCGTGTGATCAAAGAAGATGTAGAAGTAGAAAATATCAAAAAAGCGATTCATGTTACAAATGAAGCTATCAAAAATATGATGGATCATGCAAGAGGCGGAATCGGTGAAAATGAATTAGAAGCACATTTTGATTTTGTATTGAAATGCAACAATTGCAAACGCGCATTCCCTACGATCGTAGGAAGCGGCAAAAACGGAACAGTTCTTCACTATGGCGAAAACAATCAGATCGCAGAAGATAATACACTTGCTTTGTGTGACCTTGGTGCTGCTTACGGCAACTATAGTGCAGATATTACAAGAACATTCCCTGTAAATGGCAAGTTTACAGAACGTCAGAAACAGATCTACAATATTGTTTTAGAAGCAAATGAACTTATAATTGCAAGTGTAAAACCAGGTCTTACACTTCGTGGTCTGAACAATATGGTAATTGAATTCTACGAAAAGAAATTGGCTGAAATCGGTTTATTAGAAAATGGTAAGAAGGTATCAGATTATTACTGGCACGGTGTAAGCCATATGCTGGGTCTGGAAACACATGATGTACAATTGTCAAATTACAAATTGGAACCAGGCAATGTATTTACAGTAGAACCAGGATTATATCTGGAAGAAGAAGGAATCGGTGTTCGTATCGAAGATGATGTATTGGTAACAGAAGATGGATGCATCAACCTTTCAAAAGAAATTATCAAAACAGTAGAAGAGATTGAAGCATATATGGCAAAATAGAATCATGACAGGTTTTGAGAGTGTACTAAAAAAGAGTACACTCTTTTTTTATGCATTTTATATTGACAAAAGGTGTATAATTGTATACAATCATGCACATGAACAATAAAACAAAAAGTGAGGCATGATTATGGAAAACAGAAAAGTATTTATGAATAAGCAAAACAATTTATTATCACTGGAAGAACATATGTATCCATTGGTTGATGTGAAGAAACCAAATATTTTTAGAAACTTGTTTCCATATGAAGAGATACCAAAGATAGCATTTAATGACAGGATTGTACCACATCATATGCCAGATGAAATCTGGATCACAGATACTACTTTCCGTGACGGTCAGCAATCCAGAGCACCTTATACAACAGAGCAGATCGTAACCATTTTCGATAAATTTCATCGCCTTGGCGGACCAAATGGGAAAATCCGTCAATGTGAGTTCTTTTTATACAGTAAGAAAGACAGAGATGCGGTTTACAAATGTATGGAAAGAGGTTATGAATTTCCAGAAGTAACAAGCTGGATTCGCGCAAGCAAGAAAGATTTTCAACTGGTAAAAGATATCGGGATGAAAGAAACGGGTATCCTGGTCAGCTGTTCCGACTATCATATTTTTTATAAATTAAATATGACAAGAAGAGAAGCGATGAACCATTATTTAAGTATCGTGCGTGATTGTCTGGAAATTGGTGTAAGTCCTAGATGCCATCTGGAAGATATCACACGCTCGGATATCTATGGTTTTGTGATTCCATTCTGCCTGGAACTTATGAAACTGATGGAAGAATATCAGATTCCTGTAAAAGTACGTGTCTGTGATACAATGGGATATGGAGTCAACTATCCGGGAGCCGTGATTCCTAGATCAATTCCAGGGATCATCTATGGAATTATGGTACATGCGGGTGTTCCAAGTGAATTGATTGAATTCCATGGACACAATGATTTCTATAAAGCAGTAAACAATTCGACAACTGCATGGTTATATGGAGCAAGCGGCGTAAACTGCTCACTTTTTGGAATTGGAGAGCGTACAGGAAATACACCTCTTGAAGCGATGGTATTTGAATATGCACAGCTTCGAGGCACATTAGATGGCATGGATACAACCGTCATCACAGAACTTGTAGAATACTATGAAAAAGAGATCGGATATACATTGCCTTCAAGAACACCATTTGTCGGTAAGAATTTTAATGTAACAAGAGCTGGGATTCATGCAGACGGGCTTTTGAAAAATGAAGAAATCTATAATATATTTGATACAGGAAAGTTTTTGAACAGACCAGCTATGGTTGCGGTTTCAAATACATCTGGTCTTGCAGGGATCGCACACTGGATCAATTGCTATTATAAGCTGAAAGAGGAACGTCTGGTAGACAAGTCTTCGCCTTTAGTAGCAAAAGTGAAAGAATGGGTAGATGCAGAATATGATGACGGACGTATTACCGTCATAACAGATGCAGAATTGGTAAAAGTTATTACAGATGTTTGCCATGAGCTTCAAATTATTCTATAATGGTTGGTATTATGAGTGATTCAGGGAGATATCAAAATGGAAGAATATCAAGATTTATCTTTGCGGGGAAAAGTGTTTCAAAAAATCCGCGATGATATTTTAAAAGGAAAATATAAAGAGAATGAAGAATTGAGAGAGATCACACTCGGGAAAGAACTGGGAGTGAGCCGAACACCTGTCAGAGAAGCGCTTAGACAGCTTGAACTGGAAGGGCTTGTAAAGATTGTTCCAAATAAGGGAGCGTATGTTACAGGCATCTCACAGAAAGATGTAAGCGACATTTATGTGATCCGGTCACTGCTGGAAGGACTTTGTGCAAGATGGGCAACAGAGCATATTACAGAAGAACAGATTGACAAGTTAGAGGAAATTATATTATTATCTGAATATCATGTTGGCAAAAAGAGGGAACTTGCAGATCAAGTGACAAAGCTGGACGGTGAATTTCATGAAGTATTGTATGAGGCATCAAACAGCAGGATTTTGGAACATGTGCTGTCTGATTTTCATAAATATGTGCAGCTTGCAAGAAAAACATCAGTTGAGAATCCAGAAAGAGCTGAAAAATCAATAGCAGAACATAAAGAGATTTTACAGGCCATCAAAGAAAAAGATGCTGACAAGGCAGACTCACTGACTTATGCACACATTATGAATGCTATGAAGAATTTAAAGATGGATGTTTAGGAGGAACTTAATATGGACAAAATTAAAATGACGACTCCACTTGTAGAGATGGATGGGGACGAGATGACAAGAATTCTTTGGAAGATGATCAAAGATGAATTGTTATTACCATATATCGATTTGAAGACAGAATATTATGACCTTGGCTTGGAACACAGAAATGAGACAAATGACCAGGTTACAATTGATTCAGCAAATGCAACAAAGAAATACGGCGTAGCAGTAAAATGTGCTACTATCACACCAAATGCGGCTCGTATGACAGAATACAATCTGAAAGAAATGTGGAAGAGTCCAAACGGAACAATCCGTGCAATGCTCGACGGAACAGTATTCCGTGCACCGATCATTGTAAAAGGGATCGAACCATGTGTGAAGAACTGGAAAAAGCCAATTACATTAGCAAGACATGCATATGGTGATGTATATAAAAATACAGAGATGATCATTCCAGGACCAGGAAAAGTGGAATTGGTTTATACGGCAGAAGACGGTACTGAGATCCGAGAGCTGGTACATAACTACAAAGGAGCAGGTATTGCACAAGGTATGCACAACTTAAATGGTTCTATTGAAAGTTTTGCAAGAAGCTGCTTCAACTATGCATTAGATACAAAGCAAAGTTTGTGGTTTGCAACAAAAGATACTATTTCTAAAAAATATGATCACACATTCAAAGATATTTTCCAGGAAATCTTTGAAAAGGAATACAAAGAAGCGTTTGACAAAGCTGGAATCGAATATTTCTATACATTGATCGATGATGCAGTTGCTCGTGTAATG
>CAZUVY010000068.1:0-14999 GCA_964623905.1 uncultured Faecalimonas sp. | reverse complement strand
AACGACATTTTCGCAGTCACGATGTTGTATTTGTGTGGACCATATTTTTCTACGCCGTATTTTCTAGCCATCTTGATCATCGCTTCATTTGCTTCTGTTCCTGAATTTTGATAAAAGATTTTATCCATTCCAATTGTTTCACATACTTTCTTTGCCAATAATGCCTGCGGAATGGTATATGGATAGTTGAATGTATGCATAATATCACTTACCTGGTCTTTGACAGCTTCTACCACATGCTCATTACAGCTTCCTGCATTGTTTACCGCAATTCCCGCATAAAAATCAAGATATGGTGTTCCCTGTTCATCATAGATGTACATGCCTTTTGCTGTTTCTGCGATCATATCAAATCTTTCATAGGTATCAATAATATATGTATTTGCTATTTCTTTTAATTCTTCTTTCGAATATCCAGTATCCTTTAATCTCATATACACTACCTCCCTGCGATACGAAAAAAGGTACGAGTCCCTTATTATTGACTCATACCTCTTTGTACCAATTTGTATAATTATGTGAAAGATGTAGCTTGTGCTTAGCACAAACTAAAAGGGCGCTGGAGTAATCTCCAACGCCCTTGTTGATGTTTGAATTATAATCCTCATCAAATGATTTGTCAATCTATTTTTCTATTTTTTCTTCATAACTATTTTATATCTTCGAATAACCGTAACTGTTTACGATTGCATCCAGCTTCTGGCCTGCCTGACACATTGGACAATCTGCTGGTGAATATGCACGATAATCTGGGATATCTTTACTTGTAAAAATGGTCTTTACTTCCAAACCATTGATCTTATTGATAGAGCTGAATACAGAGCAAATACCGCAAACTCTTCCACCATAATATAAAACAGCTTCAATCGCACGTTTTACAGATTTACCAGTTGTAATAGATGGCGCAAGAATCAGCACCTGACTGTTTCTAACCATACGTTGTACATTATCACGGAATAAAATCTGTCCACTTTGATGATATTCAGGAGAAACAATCGAAATATTGTTATCATGGCTCAAAGAATAGCGATCGTCCGATAATTGTTCTGCCATAAATGTACCAATTGTATCTGTTTCTTCCAGACATACGATTGTATCGATTGATGTTACATGCATATATTCTGCTGCCAAAACTTTTGCTGTTTCTCTACAGTTGTTATGTCTTACTTTTACGGTTGACATATCGATATATGTATTGATATGTGAGTTACCTGTAGCAAAGTGACCTTTCATAATTTTAATTCTCGCTTTTGGATTCTTCGTTGATCGAAGATCGTGTAATCTCTCGTCCATATGCATCCTCCCTTATAACACTTTTGTGTATTTTTACTACAAACAGTATATCATAAGACTTTTCATTATGCAATATCACTATTGTATATACAATTAAAACTATTTTCAACAAAGAAAAAAACACCTACAGCACAGCCACGTGGAGCCCCATCGGTCAATCAGCTTATCACCCAACCTTTCTCGCGGATTTCAACATGCAAAGCATGTCTATCTTTCAGTTTAAGAAAAACAGGTCACAGTTAAATTGAAAACAGTTGATGATTTACAGTTGTTCAAAAACAGTTATTCAAAAACGAAAAAGAATACGTTTCCTCTATTTATGACCTCTGTATGCAATATAACCCCATTGCAGGGAAGCTGAGTTTATGGTTTTCGTGCTGCAGGTATTTTTTACCTAACTATATACAATTAGAAAGTAATAAAAGTAGTTGCATTGCTTACTTTGATCTGTGTCTCTAATTCTTTCAGCAATTTATTTCTTTTCTCTGTCATCTCCTCCAGTTTCTTTTCAATTCCAAGCGGATCTACAAGCTCTGCTGTATTTTCTTTCACATAAGTATCTACCACTTCCAGCGGTCTCGTTTCTTTTGTTTTATTCTCTTTTCCGAGAATACTAAGTCTCATACTCTCTGCTGTATCTGCCAGATCTCTGTTCTTATCATCGATCGCAACCATACAGTCGTTATATTCTTTTTGCATTCTTTGGATCAGACGCACTTCGAAACTGTTTTTCGATGGAAGTGCGGATGCCGTAAGACGGTTTTTCAAAGAGATCGCGCCTGCAACTGTGTATCTTCCATATGAAGTGTCTATCATTGCAGCCGCATTCGATGCTACGATTGCCGCATCAATCCTGTCATATCTGGCCATCAGATCCATAATCTGCTGAAATGCTGCCTTTGTCTCCTCTTCATACCCTTTGCGTTCTTTTTTTCCGCCCCAGGTCTTTTCTTCATTATGTTTGGCAAAATCTACTGCTTTAAATGCCATAATTTTATCTGTAATTTTCTTTGCTAAAAAATCTCTTTCATCAAGAGCCTGTGTTACCAGCATTCTTTCTTCCATATTCGTTTCCTCCATTTTCCCAACAAATTTTCTCACTTCCTATAAAATATTATACGGCGCAAAATCAACAGATTCTATCAACCGGCAGTTTAAGATTTAAACCGCTGGTTCACCATTCATAATTTATTTACAAATTTCCTCTTGACTTTATCTTGCTAATTCGCTACCATAGTGAAGTCGCACAAATACATATTTAAAGGAGAAGATTATGAAAAAATTTTTAGCACTTATTTTAAGCATGATGATGATTTTATCTCTAGCTGCTTGCGCTTCTGATAAAACTTCTGGGGAAGAAGAAACCCAGACAGATATGGAATACGTAAAAGAAAAAGGAACTTTAGTAGTTGGTATTACAGAATTCGCGCCAATGGATTATAAAGATGAAGATGGCGAATGGATCGGTTTTGACGCTGACATGGCAAGAGCATTTGCAGAAAGCCTTGGCGTAGAAGTAGAATTCGTTATAATCGACTGGGATTTCAAGATTCCTGAACTCAATGGCAAGACAATCGACTGCGTATGGAACGGTATGACATTGGTCGATGAGGTACTTACTTCAATGGAATGTTCTAATCCATACTGCAACAATGCTCAGATTGTTATCGTACCAGCAGACAAAGCGGATCAATATCAAACAGTAGAAAGCCTTGCAGACTTATCTTTTGCAGTAGAAGCAGGAAGTGCCGGCGAAGAACAAGTGAGCGCACTCAGCTTAAACTTTACACCAGTGCTTTCACAGGCTGACGCATTAATGGAAGTTGCTTCCGGAACATCTGATGCTGCTGTAATCGATTCACTGATGGCTGCTGCCATGGTAGGTGAAGGCACAAGTTACTCACAATTGACATACACAGTAGGCCTTAATAACGAAGAATATGGCGTTGGATTCCGTAAAGGCTCTGACTTAGCCGCAGAATTAAATAAATTCTTTGCTGAAAGCTATGCAAATGGATTTATGATGGAATGTGCTGAAAAATATGGTGTACAGGCTGCTGTCATCCCTCAGCAATAATCATTCGAAGGTGCATTATTTATGGAACTGATATTGGAACAGATGCCGATCGTCATCCGCTCTTTGAACATCGGCTTTATACAGACTTTAAAATTGTTTTTTGTAACATTGCTTGGCGCATGTCCGCTTGGACTTATCATTGCATTCGGTTCTATGGCCCGCTTCAAACCGTTAAGCTATTTTACAAAAATTGTTGTATGGATCATCCGCGGTACACCCCTTATGTTACAACTTTTGATCATTTACTACCTTCCGGGGCTTGTATGGCACAATCCAATCTGGGGAAGCAGCGAATCTGGAAGATTCATGGCTGCATCTGCCGGTTTTATCTTCAACTATGCCTGCTACTTTTCTGAAATCTACCGCGGCGGTATCCAAAGTATCCCAGTCGGTCAGGAAGAAGCCGGTCTTGTACTTGGGATGACCAAGACCCAGATTTTCTTTAAAGTTACTTTACTTCAGATGATCAAACGTATTCTTCCGCCAATGTCAAATGAGATCATTACACTGGTAAAAGATACTTCCCTTGCACGTATTATCGCGCTTCAGGAGATCATCTGGGCAGGCCAGGCATTTTTAAAAAGCTCACAGGGCATTTCCGGAGCGATCTGGCCACTCTTCTTCACTGGAATCTACTATTTGATTTTCAGTGGAATTGTTACCGTCCTGCTTGGACGTCTAGAAAAGAAATTGGAATATTTCAGATAGGAGGTACGTAAAAGATGTCAATATTAGAAGTAAATCATATCAGCAAACGTTTTGAACGTACCAACGTTTTAAAAGATGTCAGCTTTTCTTTAGAAAAGGGACAGGTAGTTTCCATCATAGGTTCTTCTGGGAGCGGAAAGACAACTCTTCTCCGCTGCCTGAACTTTCTGGAACAGCCTGACACCGGTGTCATCCGTGTAAATAGAGATACACTGTTTGATGCAGATGATCCTGCAACACAATCCGATGCACAGATCCGCAAGAAAAGACTCCATTTTGGACTTGTATTTCAAAATTTTAATCTTTTTCCACAATACACTGCTCTGCAAAATGTAATGTTGGCAAAAGAATTATTAGCAAAAGAACTTCCTGATTACAAACTTCGCAAGAAAGAAATTCAGAAAGAAATCAAGAAGCAGGCAATCGACCTTCTTACACAGATGGGGCTTGCGAATCGTATGGATAATTATCCACATCAATTATCTGGAGGACAATGCCAGAGAGTTGCTATCGCCCGTGCCCTTGCACTTCAGCCAGACATCCTTTGTTTTGACGAACCAACTTCCGCTTTAGACCCAGAACTTACTGGTGAAGTTTTGAAAGTCATCAAAGGATTGGCAGACCAGAATACAACGATGATCATCGTTACTCACGAAATGGCATTTGCAAAAGATGTTTCCAACCACGTCATCTTCATGGACGACGGTTATATTCTGGAACAGGGAACTCCGGAGCAGATATTTGATAATCCAAGAGAAGAAAGAACAAAACAATTCCTTGGACATTATAACAACGAGTTTTTCTCATAAATTTGGTATAAATTCTTCTCTAGAAGGACGAAGTTCTGTGATACAAATCCAGGATTTCGTCTTTCAAACTTTATCGGGAAAATTCTCAAACTTGTATCTCTCCTCATTCTATGCTAAAATAACCAAAAACGTATTGAAAGTCAGGTGTATTTCATGAATAAAGAAAATTTAAAATGGTACGATAGAAAAAGAATCTGGTGCGGTCTTCCTTGGACATTTACAAAATACGGCTTAAGTGAAGACAGATTTTTTGTAGAAACAGGTTTTTTTACTACAAAAAGCTTTGATGTAAGACTCTACCGTGTTATGAACACAAGTTTATCACGCTCTCTTATGCAAAAGATCTTCGGACTTGGTACCATACATATTGATGCTAATGATAAAGATCTTGGATGTTTCGACATTGTAAATATTAAAAATTGCGAAGCAGTGAAAGAGCTTCTCGATGAAACTGTGGAAGCAGAACGTATCCGCAATAAAGTAGTTGTCAGAGAATACGTATCTGATACAGATGATGATTACGAAGACGACGATCACGATGCACTTTAATCCAAACTCCGCTCAACCAAGCTATGGAATGTTTTCCATAGCTTTTTATTTGCAGCAAACTGTCTAAATCTCTTCTACTCTTCTGTCATAAATGTGGGGTTCTCCTCCAAAAACTTCTGCAATTCCTCTATCGTCAGCTCACTTAAATATTTGTCATAAAACTGCAAATCATCTTCCAAAAACAATGCAATAAATTTTTCATCCTGATTCATGCTTTTCCTCCTCTCTGCATTTTATTATAGTCGCGTTTGGACTTTTTCTCAATAGTCGTTATTTGACTTTCATATAATGAAACCATCAAATTCGGAGGTGGTATGATGTTATTTGAAAATATCCGCAATCTACGCGAAGATCATGACAAGATTCAGACAGAGCTTGCAGAATATCTGAATGTCAAACAGACGACTTATTCAAAATATGAGCTGGGAAAAATCAATGTTCCTGTGGAAGTTTTGATCAAACTTGCAGATTATTATGATGTGTCGATTGATTATTTGGTAGGAAGAACGAAAGAAAAAAACTAAAATAGAGCGCTACTTTTTCGGTAGCGCTCCATTTTTATGCTGCTTTATTTAATTTTGCTGCCTTACAGAATATGAAATATCCTACAATAAACATCAGTGAGATGATCGCTACACCAAGATTTTGTTTTCCAGTGATCTGCGCTACTACTGCAACCAGAGTTGTCCCCATAAAAGATGCACTCTTTCCAAAAATATCGTAGATTCCAAAATATTCCCCTGATTTTTCTGCTGGGATGATCTTTGCAAAATAAGAACGTGCCAATGCCTGAATTGCACCCTGGAACATTCCTACACACACTGCAAGGAACCAGAACTCCCATTGCTTGTCTAACTGAATTGCAAAAATCCCAATCGCTGTATATGCCAAAATACAAACTTTGATCAACGAATCTGTTGGATATTTCTTAGACAATTTTGAGAAGATCAATGCACATGGGAACGCAACGATCTGTGTCACCAACAGTGCGAGCAATAATCCTGTAGAATCCAATCCCAATGAACTTCCGTATGCCGTTGCCATAGAAATAATCGTAGATACCCCGTCAATAAAGAAGAAATATGCGATCAGATATACAAAAATATTTTTCTGTGCTTTTACATCTTTTAACGTATGCCACAGACGTACAAAGCTTTCTCTTACAGGCTTTTCAGGTAATTCTACATAGTTTTTCTGCTTATACGATTTTAAAAATGGAATCGTCACAACCAGCCACCAGATTGCATTGATGCAGAACGCAATCGCCATCGCTGTACTCATTGTAATTCCAAACTTGTCATACATCAGTACAAATACGAGAGACGCTACAAATGGGATACAGCTTCCGATATAGCCCCACGCATACCCATGTGAAGATACGGTATCCATTCTCTCTTCTGTTGTTACATCCACCAGCATCGCATCGTAAAAGATTAAACTTGCATTACATCCTACTTTTGCAACTACAAAGATTGCAAGAAATACAATCCATGAAGTAGGAAAAGATAATGCGATACATCCAAATACACCGACCATCATTGTGATCGTGAAGATTGGTTTCTTAAAATTCTGTGTATCTGCAAGTGTTCCAAGAACCGGTCCGATAATCGCAACGATCACAGTTGCAACCGATGCCGCATATCCCCAATAAGCGAGATAATCTACTTCTGAGATTCCTGCATTCGCCGCAAGATAATTGAAATAGATTGGAATGATCGTAGAAACAAGCATGATAAACGCGGAATTTCCAACGTCATACAAGATCCATGCTTTTTCCAGCTTTGTCAGTTTCATTTTTTCCATAATGACTTTTCTCCTAAGTGTTTCTTTTATTAATCAAATGTACGATGGAATCGCTCATTGATTGCCTTCTCCTCTCGCACCGACTCATCATAACTTTGAATCAGCATCGTTGCGACCAAAATTGCCTGGTTAAAGCGATTCTCCAGACTTTTATTTGTTTCTTCACATTTCGGGTTATCCACATAAGCATGCATCATTCCATGATAGCTTTTATCCAGTCCCGTGACATTTAACAGGAACTGAATCACATTCTGCTTAATTTTCAATGGCGCTGTCAAAAATCTTTTGATAAACTTCATTGTCTTTAGCGCTTCCTGAATCTCTTCCCTCTTGATCTGTTTAAAAAACTGATAAATTGCATTTACTGTTGCATCATCTGTTGGTACAAACTTCGCAATAGGATATGCGAGTGGATGCCTTCCATCCATTCGAAGCAAATACTTTTCAAACTCGCCTTCTATCTCAATATGCCCCACCTTAATTCCTTTTACCATCGATTCTACATATGGATGGCATTCACTGTCCAAAGCAAAATGACAAATAAAACCAAGGATATACGCATATTCCCGACTGTTTCTGCCCTTTTCTCTTATAATCTGGATCCCTTTTTCAAAAAACAGATCCGCATACTCCTCATGCATGCCATAACCACATTGTGACACATGACTTTTCTTCCAAGGTCTGTAAAAAAAGAAAATATCTGGTCCCTGTAACCCAATGCGAAACTGTGTATAGTGTTTTTGAATAATTGCGGATAACTCATCGTCGAGATGCTTTGCCACTTCTCCACCAAAGCGATTGTGTGCATATAACGCTGGCATAACTAATCCCCTTTTTCTCTTTCTTTTTTTATTCTTCTAAAATAGGAACTCATCTCATCCGCCATCCCTGAAAGGCGATTTAAAATCGTAGAGAAATCTTTCAGCATCTCATCATCCTGAAAATATGGATAAACAATGTCATGATCCACTTCTCCCCAGCCTTCTTCAAACAGCGTTCTGCACTGAATTTCTACATAATATCCTTTATATTTGATAATATAATGCAGCGAGCGATAAATACCTCCAGAATGAATGTCCAGCATTTCTCTGTCATAAATCTTTTCATCCCCGGAGCGTTTGTATACCTTTGGTCTCTCTGCAATATAATAATGCTCTGGATTCTTATCAAAATCCTCCAAACGGTTTTGTACATATAACAGCGGATTATTTTCAAAAATGTTCGTGATATAATTATGAAAATCTCTCCAGTCTTCCCGGTATAAGAAAAATACACGGATACCGATCAAGTCCGTAAAATATTTGTGATAATTTTCCACATTTACATGTGCGAATTTTTCCTTATCTTCTCTTCTCTTTCGGATAATTTTATCAATCAAATGTTCTGGATCTTTTGTTCTATAACGATAAGAGTGAATGCCTGCTTTCTCAATATCATAAAGATAATCATTGACAAACTCTTTTCCGATATCCCTTAAAAGCGCTATCTTGCCCTGATAATCCTCATAAATTGCCTCCAGCTCACTCCAGGACATATCCGCTTCCAGAAACTCTTCTTCCGTAATCCGATATTCTTTCATAAACGTTTTTTTATCCAACATAACTTCTCCTCGCACCGAACTATTTTTTACAATTCTCTCATCTTATCGAATTCCAACAGTTTCACAAGTACCAGTGTCATGATCCAAAGACTGAACACTTTATTCTGCATTTCATCATCTGCCATCTCATCGATCACAGCATGAAAATAAGAATTGTGGCAATTTTCCGAAATGATACTAAAAATATCATATAACCCAGGAATACCATCTTCAGAGTGTTTTTCCCCAATTGCAACTGCCATTGCATTGACCGACATACGTTTCGAAGTATATCTGTTTTGTCCAAGGTTTTTGTATTCTTCGGAAATATGCTTCATATCTACATCTGCATCCAAGTCAATCTCAACTTCAGATCCAAAATATTCCGCGATCAATTCTTTGTTATTCATCAGATACATATACTCAATCACATGTTCCGTAATATTACGAATGATAAAATGCTGATATCTTGGCTTACTATTTGCAGACAGTAATTCCAAAAATTCTTCCAGATCCTCTGCAACGCCTCGCATGATCACATAAGATAAAAAGAGCTCGCTCTCCTGCTTCTCTTCATTGGATATCTTTTCCAATTTTTCCTTGAAATAATCCCTTTTGCTCTTTAACTGCATCAATTTCGAATATGCTCCGTCTAATACTTCTTCGTAATTTGTCATGCATCCTCACACTCCCTCTATGTATCACACTAAAAACGAAGAGAAAGACAACTCAATCCTCCGTCCAATTTACGATATTCCGAAGTATCTGTAATAATGACCTCATAACCTGCCTCTTTTACAGCCTGGGCCACCTTTGGAAATCCAGATGGAACGATTACTTTATCATTTACCCAGATACAATTTGCCGCATAAGCCTCATCCTCTGGAATCACGATCTGTCTTGCCTGCTTAAATTCTTCTTTTTCCAAAAATTCTCCGGATACAAGAAATGTATTGTTTTCCAGATAATTCACACCCGTTTTCAGATGAAGCACTTTTTCCAGTGTCACTTCTGAGCCAGAGAGTCCATAGCTTTCCAAAATCTCGATGAACTGACGGATTCCTTCTTCATTGGTTCTGGCAGAACGTCCTACATAAAAATGGTCTCCTACCATCATTACATCTCCGCCTTCTAATGTTCCCGGACTCTTAATATAAGCAATCTGATCTTCCTTATAAAATTTCTTGATCGTATCTACAATATGTTCTTTTTCCCCGTTTCTGGAAGCTGCTCCCGGATTGGTAATGATCGCGCATTTTCTTGTAACCACTGCAACATCTTCTACAAAACAAGAATCCGGATATTCCTCTAAGGCTTCCAGTTCTGTCACCGCAACTCCGCACTGCTTCAATGCTTCGATATATGCGTCATGCTGTTTTACCGCTAAATCATAGTCCGGCTTTCCAAGTTCCGGTGCGGATGTAATCCCATCGATCATGGATCTTGATGGTTTTCTGACAATCACATTTGTAAACATAATATTATATTCCTCCTCCCTTTTCCAACTATACGATCGCACTGGTGATGCAACAATACAGTGTATATATCATAAATAAAATCACAAATATATCTATCATACGGTTTTTACGCATGTTTCCGTCTTTTCCAGGCAAATAAGCAGTATCTCTATGATCTGCTCTAAAAATCTCTGACGGTTTCCGGTTATTCATACGAAAAACTGCGTAAACAAGTAATACAACCCCTGTCAGCGCAATCACTGCCATGATTCCGTATACCACGCCTGCCGAAAGCAGCATTGCCGGTTCCATAGACGACAGATTTGTACTGCTTTCCTCTACTGTCCCAACTACCAGATACGACAGCAGCGTACTTGTTCCATTTAATGTAAAGTGCACGATCATCGGACCAAGAATAGAATCACATGCTTCCATTAAAAACGCCATCACAATGCCAAGATACAACGCATATGGAAGCTGATTGAAATTCATATGCATCAGGCCAAATAAAAGGGCACTGAAAATAATTCCAAGAAGCGGTCTGCGCTTACTATAAGTATTATAAAGTACACCGCGAAAGATCGTCTCTTCCACCACTGCCGGCAAAAATGCCATAAAGAACAATCCTGATAAAGCTCCGAATGAAAGTACCTGTGTCATTACATTTTCCATAGCATTCTCTACGAATAACATAGAAAGAAAATTCAAAAATACTACCACCGGATACGAAAGCCACGCGATCAACACCGAAAAAAGAGCCGATTTCACACTTATTTTTTTGAATCGGATGATCTTGAAAGGATTCTCTCTTTTTACGATACAGTAAACTGCAAATGGTGCAACTATCACAAACTGGCTGACAAAAAGCGCCGCTATGACCGGAAAACTCAGATTGCACACACCCATTACAAAAGATAAAAGAATCTGAGAAATTATAATACTGAGCAAAATCAAATGCGCCGTTGCTATCTTTTTCATGTATACTCTCCTCCATTTAATCTGCATATATACGATTAATATAACATAAAATGGATTATGCGAAAAGCATACCTTCCTGAAAACGCGCAAAAAAATTCCTCAAACTCATAAAGAATTTGAGGAATTTTAATTATTTCTTTGTAAGTATTACATCATCACTTTCCATTGCTAATGTAAGCGTATCGCCTTCAATTACTGCTTTACCTACTACGTTTTCTACTACTTCTTCCTTACCATCTGTAACACTCTTTTCTGGATACAATACTAATTCAATAAATAACACTTGCACTATCAGTAATTCCCAGTTTATACTTCCCACTAACTACCTGATTCACTTCACCAGTTACAGTCATCTCAAAAGTACCATCTTCTGAAACAACAAATGTTACTTCTCCACCATCATTAGTTTGAACATATTCACCCGCATAATTCACAGCATCTTTATCAAATAATACTGAACCATCAGTTTTTACCATATATGTAGCCATTGTTGTATAGGTACCTTCATCTAAAAGTTTCTTAACATAAATCACATAATACTGGCTGCCATCTTTCTCCTCAAGTTCATCAGCAGGAATATAACTATAATCTTCTCCCATTTCTTCCTTAACCAGATTAATTGCCTCATCTTCTGTGATTGTTGCTGCATCATCTTCTGTAATTGTTGCTGCATCATTTGAAGTTTCACCAACTGTTGGTGTCTCTTCTGTTTTTTTCTCTTCATTACCGGCACAAGCTGTTAAAACCATAGCCATCATAACTACTGCAAGTAACATTGCACATGAACATTTTAATAATTTCATTTTAATTACCTCCAAAATTTCCGTCTATTCGACTTTTCTCGTTTTGTCATTATATCAAACTTTTTTTAAAAACAATCACTTTTTCATGAACAGTCAAAAAACCAACATGAATGGAAAAGAGATGCAATTGACACAGCCTAATATTTTAAGTAACATGATTATATCAATTTACAGGCAGGTGATATGCTTTGAAAAAAAATATAAAAAATCTCTTATGCTTGATTGTCGTAATAATACTTTCTATTACATTCTGCTCTTTTTTATCTATTTATCTTAAGCCAACTAAGAATGTTTCGCTGAATCTTTCGCTGACATCGGAAGATGAAGGATCTTTCTCAAAAGAGTTTGATAACAAAGGCTGGACGGTCTATACACAATCGCATACGAACAAAACTGAACTGATCCCCAACGGTTTCGGTGGATACACAGGCATCGAACTTGGACAAACTTTCTATTACTCAAGAGTATTAAAGGAAGAACTTGATAATCCCACTCTACAGATTAATACTTCGATATTTAACATTGCCGTTTTCCTGGATGATACTCTTATTTATACCGATTGCCCGGAACTGGATAATCGCATCGGCTATCTTACGTTGCCTATGAATGAATCCAAAGAAGACGAGCTAATTGTCATTTCATTACCACCCGATTATCAAGGTAAAACCTTGACCATTGCACAGTCCATGCCGGATTATTACGATACTCCTACATTGATGGCAATTCCCTGTAATATTACGCTATACAGCGGTTTTTCCTATGAAAGCAAGCTGATCGCAGAAAGTTTTGCAACCGCAATCCAAGCTACTTTGGCATTTGCTGTAGGCTTAGTACTGCTCATTACTTTCGTATTCAATCATAATATCGGAACCCTTTGTACTTCTCTTGTAGTCTTTTTGTGGGTGACATCGACGCTATTTGAAACAACCTTTTATACCTCTTATTTTACATCTCCGGAATATGCCGGATGCTTTCTGCACTGGTATTACTGATTTTCCTAATCAATAAAGCCGGCAGATATAAAAAATTCATGTATGGTGTTGTTTGTATCTATATCGTATCACTGATTGGGTATGGAGCAGTCTTATATTTTGCCCCTGAAACCAATAACATACTACTAAGTTTTCTAAGAGGTCTACTGTCAGAATGGATCATCAGTATTGCCTTCCTGACAATTTTGATATTAGGTACTACAACATGGCGAAAAGAAAATCGCTTCTACCGCCTTTTTGCTCCACTGACTCTGACAGTTGTCATTATATATTGGAGCATTCTTCTTATAACCAATCCGCAAGAGATGCAAAATATAGTTTTAGGATTACGTGGCAAGCAAATTACATACATCTACTTCCGTTTGATAACATTATTTACAATTTGCACGTTGTTTAGTGCTATTGTAGAAACAATACAAAATGAAATAGACCGTCGTACCGAAAACCGCCTTTCCAAAGAACTTCACAAGATGAGTCTGGAAAGTTACGACAATCTTCGAAAACATCATCAAGAAGTATTGATGCTTCGCCATGATATGAACAAGCATTTTCATACTCTGCAAGAAATAAGCAACGAAGAAACTGTAAAATCATATTTAACTGAGCTAATCGGGCAAAACGAAAAAATCCGCCCTGTTGTACAAAGCGGAAATGAAATATTGGATATTATCTTGAACAGCAAATTAAATACAGCAATAAACTCCGGAGTCAAGCTTGAACTGATAAAAACCGAAGCCCCACAAAAGCTTCCACTCTCGAATGCAGACCTTTGCTCATTGGTAATGAATATTGTTGATAATGCTGTTACTGCGGCTGTCAACTCCAATATTGAAGCCCCTACAATTCGTCTGGATATGCATGTTAAAAATAATTTCTTTGCTTTTAGCTGCGAAAATTCAACATCTGTAATCGAAAAGAATATAGAGGAAAAAAATGAGCCTATACCAAAGCGCGGGTTCGGTCTTAAAATCATTCATGATATTACCAAGCGCTATAATGGATTAATCAATATTGAACAAACGCACAACACATTTAAGATTAATGTCATCTTTCCTTTACATCAATTTGAAATATAGTCAACAAACTTTTTATAACTCTCGGAATAGCGTCCTTTGCTGATAGGTACAAATTGCCCTCCCGTTAATAAAAACGCATAACGGCTAATTTGTTTGACATAAGATAAGTTTACGATATACGAACGGTGACAAGGAATAAATACCGGCGACAGAAGCATTGCTTCTATCTCATGTAATTTGTATTTACATTCCACTGTCTCATTTACAAGGACAATTTTCGTTCCGCGCCCTAAAGCTTCTACGAACAGTATATCCGAAATTAGAATCCTGTGCCGACTTTGATTCGTCGGTAACAGGATTTCTCTTTTATCCTGCCAGCTATGACAACCATAAAGCAGAGCTTCTTTCATTTTGTTTTCATCTAAAGGCTTCGCAAGATACCGCGCAGCGGAAACCTCATATCCGCATAATGCCATTTCACGATTAGAAGAAATAAAAATTATAGTCATATTATGATTCTGTTTTCTCAATTCTGCTGCAAGCTCCATACCATTCATTCCGTCCATCATTACATCAAGAAGCAGGATATGATATGAAGTTCCATTCTGAATATCAGCAAGCAGAGCTCTCGCACTATCATAAGTAGAAATACTATGTATAATCTTTTCCTCTTGCAATATCTGTTTTGCCATAGAAATAATTCGCACCAGGTCATCTTGTTCATCGTCACATACGGCTATTTTCAATTCCTGTTCTATCGACATTATACTGCTCTCCTTCCCTGCAAATTCATATTAGGGCTTTGCAAAAAATGAGGGCTCCTCAAATCGAGCCACGACTTGAGAAGTCCCCCTTAGATAAAGCATTTTCAGCTTATTATTTAGAATCTGCCAGCGTCAGCTGCTTCTTGGATAGATACAGCTACAGCTACTGTC